>JAUYJO010000112.1 GCA_030700315.1 Gallionella sp. | reverse complement strand
GCCGCTTTTCTCCTTCCCCCTTCCAGGGGGAAGGGACTGGTGTTGTAGCGTTTTCATGAGCATCGTAATTTCGACCTGAGTAGTTACGGTGGCTATCGCACATCATCCTATTGTTCATAGGATTTATGGCTTACCACTCCCCGCCATAAATGGCTTTCTTCCTGATGCGCTTCTTCATGAATTTTCGCTGTGCCTTGAGCAACTGCTTCTTTAAATATCTCTTGATAGCCTTCTTCAATTTCAACCAACCTTTGCTGCTGTACGGCAATTGTCGTTTCAATTGCCTGCCTCGGGCAAACCCGCCCAAGGTCTCGCACCCGACACTCTCTTGCTTTCCGCACTGAATGAGGCCGCGTGCCTGATGCTGAAAATCTTGTCAAAATTCGCGATTTCCAACAGTTGCTGCACGGCAGAAGAGGGATTGTGCAGCGCAACCGTTTGATTGGCTGCTTTGGCGCGGTCGTTCAGCAATACCAGCATGCCCAGCGCAGAGCTATCGATGTAATCCACCTTGCTCATCTCGATCTCTATTTCGTGAAATGCCGCGTTACCGAGCAGCGGCATATAGGCATCTTTGAAATTGCGATGCACCAGAAAATCAAAACGCCCGGTCATGACAACGCGCACCGAATGCTTGTAAAGCTGTACATTGATAGCCATGTTCGCTCCCTTTAATTTAAAGCGAGTTTAGCGGATCGGCGTTGCACTTTTGTGATGCCAAGGTGAACTTATTGTGGCAGTGCTGTGCCCACACATACAGCGTGGAGGCCGCGAATAACCGCCTCGCCAAGCCGACTTTAACGAACTGCCGGTTTTGCCCGGTTGGCCGGTTTCTTTTCGGCAACACTGCCTCTTAGGTCAACCTCCCGGTGAGGTCACTATTTCTGTAAATCCGCTTGCTGCAATTCGCGCTCGATCTCCTCTACGCTGATATGGCGCGCATTGTGCCCCTTGATCAGGTAGACCATGTATTCGGCTATGTTCTGTACATGGTCACCCATGCGCTCAACAGATTTAGCGATGAACAATATCTCCAGCGCGCTTGATATGATACGAGGATTTTCCATCATCAAAATGACCATGGCGCGCAAAATGGCGCGGAACTCATTGTCTACCAGCTCATCCTGACGTATTACTTGTGTGACGCCGGATATATCCAGGCGTGCGAAAGAGCTCAGTGATTGATGCAGCATGTCGAGCACCAGATTGGCGGCGTGCAGAATTTCGGTATAGCGTGGCAGACTGGGGTGCTCCCGCTGTGACAGACGCTTTCCCATCCACGCAATTTTTTTCGCCTCATCGCCGATGCGTTCCATGTCCGTGATGGTCTTGATAACCGTCATCACCATGCGCAGGTCGTTTGCTGCCGGTTGGCGGCAAGCGATGATCTGGACGCACTTTTCGTCGATAGCGACTTCCATGCCGTTCACGCGGCGGTCGCCTTCAATGACGCGCTCCATCAAGGCGACATCGTTGTTGACCAGCGCTTCTATGGCCAGCCGTATCTGGCTTTCCACCAAACTGCCCATCAGCATCACTTGTTCACGCACCCCATCGAGTTCGACATCGAACTGAACCAAGGTATGACTGCTATTGCCCATCCGATTCTCTCCCGACACAAATTGATTCAGCCTCCAGACTACCCATCATTCATGACGAAATTGTTACGCGCCAACACGAGACGTTAGATGATGATCAAGAGCAACATAGGCATATTCAATAAGTACGTGAAGATCAAGGCAAGCTCCGTGCGGACTTTCTCCCGTTGGAGCGTGAAGTCTGACGCTACTCTCGGCGTAATTCGCTTAGTGCTGTTACTCGCTCAGCTTCGGCATCAGCCACCCAGGAAGCGATTTCACAAACCCTTCATATTCCCGTCATCGCGCTGCAACAGGGGTTCAATAACCTGACATGCATCTTAACCAACGTGGAGAAGGAAATGAATCTGAAAGCAGTTTCTGTCGCAATATCTGCGGCTTTGTGCATTGGAGGCTGTAGCGGTGGCAGCAGTTCTGGCAGTGTTCCTCAATCACAATTAACGGGAACCCTTTCTGACTCTTATGTCAAAGGGGTGTCCTATTCAACCAGCAGCGGAACTTCGGGCAGCACCGGAACTAACGGTGAATTCAAATATACTGCGGGTGACACAGTCGCTTTCAAGATTGGCAGTGCCACTTTGGGCTCGGTCAATATGTCCGATACATCTCTAGGTAAAGAGGGCGGCAACAGCGTCGTTCGCCCCAAAGATATTGCTGGCGTAACTGATGAAACCGATCAAAAGTCGCTCGCCATCGCTCAGGTCATGCAAACTGCCGCTGGTGCATTGCCTACCGACACGCATATCGACGTAAGCGCGAACGCTTCTAAATTTGCAACGGCTGCGACAGTTGGCTCCTTGACCCAAGCAAGCACAGTGCTGGCTACTGCTGGCTTGGCCGCGAAGCCGCTCAGAGATATTGCAGTGCATCTGCTGTCGGCACCGGCCCAAGTGAAATCGGTGGAATTTACCCCAACCGACATCACTGGTTTGTCTGATGCAAATCGTGCAATTACCTACACCACATCTACGGCAAATGTAACTTATGCGGACGGTACCGTAAAAAACTTTCCGCTGTCCTTTATAAATTTGTTCAATAACACCGATATCAACAAGACAGTATCCGGCCTCCCGGCCGCTGTGCTCCTCAATAAATCAGGCGCTGTTATCAAAGACGTCAACGGCCAGCCCTATGTTCCCGAGACTCCGGACGCAAACTCACTGATAGACATCGGTGGCACACCGTACCTTGTCACACATTTTGAATACCAAAATCTGGACAGTAATGGCACGAGTTTTTACGGCAAATTACCGATGACCATGACGCTGGCAAAACTTGGCCAGAATAGCGCGGATGGAAAATTTACTGTTTCCTCCATCAATCCGATCAGTTTTTCAGGAGTGAATGGCCTGTGGATACCTTGCGCCGGTTCACGCTCTCCCTGGAATACACATTTGGGTTCTGAAGAGTATGAACCCGATGCCCGCTGCGAAGTCGATGCAACCCATGCGGCTGTAGCTGGAGGCTCCTGTCTATCCCAGGAATACACAGCCCGTATGTCAGGAATGCGCACTACCTACGGGGAAACGGTCGCATCCCCATACCACTATGGCCGGGTACCGGAAATCACCATATCGTCCAATGGCAGCACTACCGTAGAAAAGTGGTACACGCTGGGACGTATTGCTCGCGAGAAGGTGCAGTTCTTTGCTGATTCCCGCACGGCCATTCAAGGGGATGATGGCACTTACACCTCGCTCACCATGTTTGTTGCCGATAATCCGGGCGATCTGTCCGCAGGCGCTTTGTACGCCGCAAAATGGGTACAAACATCGCCCGATGCCACGGATGGCGGTGCAGCAAATTTGACTTGGGTCAAGCTGGGGCACACCACCCACGCAGAAATCAAGACGGCAGTAGCTGCCGGAGTCACGTTCAACGATTTGTTTACGACCTCTCCGACGGTTGCAGTCGGATTTACTCAGATCAAGGCTGGGCATGAAATCGCAACAAATGAATACTTGCAATTGAAGGCTGGCAATTTCGCTGGAATTCCGATCACCACTCTGGCAGCTTTTCTTGAAACGCGCCGTTACGCAGCCCTTATGGGTGCCACGACCGAATTCGAGAAATATGAAGGTGTCGCCTACAACGCCAGAAACAACAAGGCTTATGCTGCGATGACACGTATGACAAAAGGAATGGAGAGCGTTGCCATATCCGCAACCGAGCCAGTTAACGACATTCGCCTGAAGAAAAACAACTCGGGCGCAGTCTATGAATTAGCGCTAATGTCTGGTCAGGTCGATAGCACCGGGAGTGCCATCAATAGCGAATTTGTCCCAAGCAGTATGTCAGCACTTGTCATCGGAGCAGATATCGCTGTTGCAGATGCAGACGGGAATACCTCGGACTTGAACAAGATCGCCAGCCCGGATAATTTATGGTTCTCCGAGCGGATGCGAGTATTGTTCATCGGAGAAGACTCGTCCAGGCACGTCAATAATTACCTGTGGGCCTATCACGTCGACACCGGTAAGCTGGTGCGCATTCTCTCCTTACCCATGGGTGCGGAATCAACTGGCCTGCAAGTAGTGGACAACATGAAAGGCCATGCCTACATCATGAGCAACTATCAGCATGCTGGCGACTTGAACGGCACCAACCCGATAGTACATGCCAGAATCCTGCCGCTGATCAATAGAAACAAGGCGGAGGTCGGCTATCTTGGCGGCTTGCCAGCTATGCGCTAACCTGCTTCTTCATCCATTGTCGTGGTTGTGGCAGCCATTCATTCGGCTGCCACATTTCTTTATTGGGCAAGCAACTATCGTAGAGCAGCAACATGAATACAGCATATTCCCCCGTAACCCGTTGCCGCTACACGCGCTGAACCAATATCCCATTACTCACGACTATCAAGCCCGCCACAACCAAACATGCCCCGGTGATACGCTGTCGCCATCCTTCATACTCCTTCAGCCAAGCCACACCTAACAGTACGCTTAAAACAATGCCGGCGTTTGTGAGTGCTACCGCATACGCGGCGGGCAGCCATCGCATCGAATAAATCACCAGCGCGTAAGCCGTTCCGACGCCAAATGTACCAATGATTAGGGAAAGGATACTTGGCATTGTTCCTGGCGCCCAACGACGATCCGACATTTTTTGTTCCAGGCTGAGAAAAACCCAACTGATTGCAAAATTCACGCATACATATCCGAGTGCGGCATTAAGGCCTTGCATATTTGAAGCTGCAACTTTATCGCTCATGCTATACAAGGCGGTCATGAAGGCAGCAAATAAGGCATAGGGCCACGCGCGGCTGAGACGTGAGGTACTATCATGCGCGCTGGTTGCGATCAGCCACAGACCGACCGCTGCAACCATGATGGCAAACCACGATAGCAAAGGGAAACTGAGCCCAAAGAACAACGTTTCAACAATTGCAATGAAGAGCGGTGAGCTACGTACTATAGGGTAGACGACACTGGCTGGCGCCATAGAATAAGCCCTTCTCAATGCCAAAAAGTACAAGCCATTGGTCGTGCCACTGATGGCAGCGCAGATATAAAGCACGGGTGACTGTTCTGCGGCATGAACAAAATCCGGCAAGGTGAATGGAGCGAACACCAGCACATACAGACCGACGATCCACCACAGGAAATTCGCTTCACTGGGCGTGCGCCGTGTCAATAGATTCCAGGACACATGCAGCAGAACAGATAGCCCGATGGCCGACAGCGGTGTCATGGTACTCCCGAGAAATCGAGCGTCTCATTATCGTGCCCCAACACCATGCGCTCCGGCAGCGCGTCCGGATGAGCCCTTAGCCACTCATCCAGGTGGTGGCTGATATGCATCAATACAATTCTGCTGGAAGGATAGTCGTTGCTTAATGCAATAGCCTCAGGCAGATCGAAGTGATTACGACGCCCTTCCATTCCGGGCGGATAAGCACAGCCCAGACAGATTGTGTGAGGTTTCCATTCCGTCAAGAATGTCGCGGTTGCAGGGGGGAGTTCACTGCTGTCTGTCAAATAAGCTACTCGTATTCCATCGTGCTCGATGCAGTATCCCAAGGTTGGTTTTGAATGCACCAGTGGTACAGGTGTGATGTGAACATCACTCACATTGAACGTTTCGAATTTGGAGAGATGCCTGAACCTCAATGGCCCCGGATATTTGTACAAATCAGCACAGCCTTCTGCATCATGTGGTGCAAAAACATCCAGCTCTCCCACTCCCCAGCGCCAGTGGAACAACCCTTGAACATGGTCAGTGTGGAAATGTGTTATCAAAATTGCCAACAGTTCTCCTGGCGGGAATCGTTCGGCGACATCCATCACTCCCGCATCCAATAACAAGCGCACCTCACCAGCCTCAACCACCGCACAGTTCGGGCGGCGCGCATAGCTGACATCTATACGGGCGCTGGCACATACCACACAACCACACCCCCAAAGCGGCACACCGCCCGCCGCACCCGTACCAAGAAAAGTCAACCGCATGTAATCATCTGTGTTTGTGAACGGATAAGCTCCACGAATGCAGGGCCTGTTTCTTCCAATGCCGCGTCATTGGAGAATCGAAGCAATTTTGGATGATGCAACTCCTTGAATTTCTCAGCTCGCACCAGTCTGGATCCGATGCCGGATTCGCTTTCTCGTCCACGCGCATGCAGTCGAGAGCGCAAGACATCAGGAGAGACTTCAATCAATACAGGCGTGAGTTCGGGATAGTTTCTGGAAGCCTCGGCCAAATAGGCACGAGAGCCGTTAACGACCGCAGCCAAACCCTTTGCCAACCATTGATTAAGCTCACAACCGATGCCGTAGCGCATACCATGGCTATGCCAATGTAATGAAAACAGATTACGCGCCAGCCTTGCATCAAACTCGGCCTCACTCAGCGCCACATGATTCTCTCCCCCGGCGTCATGAGGGCGAGTGATGTAGCGATGGGCGAATACCACACCTGAATATCCGGCAAGGGACTCCCTTGCATAACGCATCAAACTGTCTTTGCCGCTACCCGATGCACCGATCACATAAAGCAGAATCCCGCTCATGTCATTCACCATGATCAAAAGCGAGCGCCATCACCGTTATGCCTGACGACCACACGCGCGCCGCTTGAGGCAACTTTCCAAGATTACGCACTGCCAGCAAATCGGCGCGTTTTCCTGCGGCAATTACCCCACGGTCGTGAAGGCCTGCTGCACGAGCGGGGTTGCGGGTTACCAAAGCTATTGCCTCATGCAGAGGGATTCCCGCCAGATTGGGCAATTGCATCACAGCAGGCAACAAAGCGGCGGGAGAATAATCGCCGCACAAACAATCGGCCACGCCTTCTATCACCGCATCGAGCGCGCGCATCGATCCTGACTGTGACTTGCCGCGCAAGATGTTTGGCGCGCCGTAGAGTGTTGCCAGCCCGGCTGCTCTGGCGGCCTGGGCAGTTTCAAGATTGACGGGGAACTCTGATACAGCAACACCCAATGCCGTTACGATACCAATCTTCTCGGGTCGATCATCATCGTGGCTGGCGAGTGGAATACCCAACTCACGCGCCGCTTTCGCCAACCGCTCCATACGCGCAACTGCACCATCGCCTTGCGCAAGTTTGTCTGCAAGCAGCGTTTCGATCTCGGCAGCTTCTTTTTTGTAGGTTCGTGCCAGATAGTTGCGATAGGCATCTGTATCCTTGAATTGCCCTTGTCCGGGCGTGTGATCCATGAAGGACATCAGGTGAATTTCGTCGTTAGCCAGCAGCTCGTGCAAGATGGCCGGTGCGGTCGGGTCGGTGATCTCATAACGTGCATGCACCCGGTTATCCACCAGTGCGTGTGCCTGCCATGCATGCACCGCACGCGCCAGCTCTGCGGCAGTATTGTTGTTACGCACCCCCAACTCTGCATTGGCAAATGACAACGCATGGAATACGGTGGTGATACCCGCAGCGGCATTGCGCTTGTCTGCCTGCGCACAGGCGAAATCGAATGGGAAATGCACACCGGGGCGCGGCTCGGCTTCTTTCTCCAATGCATCGCAATGCAGGTCTATCATGCCAGGCATCAGAATATGACCGCGAAGATTGACTTCTTTTGCCTCCCCGCAACCGACCGGATCGATTGCAACGATATGACCATCCGCTATCAGCACACCGGCTTCTTTTAGGGTTTCGTTTTCCAGCACCACTTGTGCGCCGGTCAGGTAAAAATGATTCTTCATGCTATTTCCTCGATGGTTTCGACTGCGGCTAATGGCGGCGCCAGTTCAACGACATCATCTGCGAGACGCCGGACGAGGTCGGGGTGGTGAAAAATAGCGAGCATGGCGATTCCCGTTGCTTTGATCGATTGGATATGTTCGATCACGCGTTCTGTGGTGGCCGGATCAAGGCTCGCAGTCGGTTCATCCAACAGCAACAGTCGCGGCTGTGCGATCAAGCCGCGCGCCAGATTCACGCGCTGCTTCTCCCCGCCTGAAAAAGTGGCAGGGGGTACGTTCCATAAGTGCCTCGGCACGGCCAGTTGCTGCAGAATCTGCCCGGCTCGTGCATGCGCTTCATCACCATCCACCCCACGCGTAACCAAGGGTTCGGCCACCACATCCAGAGCGGATTTGCGTGGCAGGCAATGCAAAAACTGGGTGACGAATCCGATCTCCTGTTTGCGCAACTCAAGCACCTGATGTTCGCTCGCACGTACCAGATCAACGACATTTCCGGCATGGGTGCGAAACAGGATGCGCCCCGCATCAGGCAGATAAGTCCGGTAGACTCCTTTCAACACCGACGACTTGCCTGCCCCTGTTGGGCCGACCAGCGCAGTCAATCGTCCCGGATAAACGCTTAAATTGACATGCGATGCAGACGGAATCCGCTTGTTGCGCTCATGCAAATGAAAAGTTTTTGCATAGTCTTCGATGGTCAATATGGCTTGGTTCATATTCTTCTCACAATGCGGAAGCCACCAGCCGCTGGGTATACGCGTGCTGCGGGTCTTCAAGAATTTGATCGGTCAGTCCGGCTTCGATCACTCGACCATGTTTCATCACCAGCGTGCGCCCCGCCAGCAGACGGATCACACCGAGGTCGTGCGTCACCACGATCATCGCGGTACCCAGCTCGTGCTGAATTTCAAGAATCAGATCGAGGATGGCCGCCTGCACGGACAGGTCCAAACCGGTAGTCACTTCGTCCAGAAACAATAGTGGTGGCTGTGTCGCAAGCGCCTTGGCAATCTGTACACGTTGCTGCATCCCACCGGAAAATGTCTTTGGATTTTGATCCATGCGCCCGCGCGACACTTCGGTGCGCGCCAGGAGATCACCAGCGCGACGGCGTATCTCGCCGTAATTCTTCATGTCGCTCATCAGCAGACGTTCCGCGATGTTGCCGCCGGCAGAGACTTGAAAATTCAAGCCGAGATGAGGGTTCTGGTACACCATGCCGAATCGCTTGTTGCGCATGCTGCGTTGCCGGGCGGCATTGAGGCCGAACAATTCATGCCGGTCGTTTCCGTCAAAAAATGTTGCCTCGCCTGCTGTTGGCACATCGTCGAAATAGAGCATCTTGACCGTGCTTGATTTTCCGCTGCCGGATTCGCCGATGATGCCGAGTATCTCGCCGCGATACAGTTCGAAGCTCACGTCATGCGCGGCCACCACACTGCCGCAATGGCGGCAGATGTTGGTATCGCACTCCGGCCCGGTGCTTTGGATGCACAAGGGGCAGCCTGTGCCGTGGATACGCGATAGTCCGCGCACTTCCAGTATCTTGTTGCTCATGCCTTGTTCCTAGAATTGATTTGCTGCTGATCTTCGCAATACGCCGAGTCCGAGCATTGGTGGGTGACCACGCCCTGGTCATCGATGAGTTCATCCAGAAAACTCACGGTCGATCCGCAGCAGCGGCATGCACAGCGTTGTCCGTCCGTATCGCGAAAATCTTCCACGCGGAATGCGATGTCATCGAACACCAGCGGCTCGGCCGGCGTGTACGGCGGCACGGCATATATTTTCTTTTCACGTCCCGCGCCGAGCAGGATGAGCGCGGGCGATTTATGCAGCTTGGGCACATCCCAACGCGGGATCGGCGAAGGATCGATCACATAGTGCCCATTGATGCGCGTCGGATAACGATGCGAGATGGTGATTTCGTCGAAGCGCACGACATCCTCATACAACTTGACTAGCAGACGCGAATAGTCGGCTTCGCCATGCATGGTCTTGCGTCGCGCTTCCGATGATTCAACCACAACCAAGGCATCGGGATAGGGCACTTGCAATACCAATATCTGTGCTTCCGTCAGCGGTTTTTCCGGAATGCGGTGGCGCGATTGGATCAGCGTCGCCTCTTCGGTCCTCTCTGTCACCTCGACACCGGGGCAAGTGAGCTGCACGAATTGGCGCAAGTTCACAGCATTGACTGAATCGTCAGAGCCTTGGTCGATCACCTTCAAGGTATCGTCCGCCCCGATCAGCGATAACGTGAGCTGCAACCCGCCCGTTCCAAAGCCACGCCCCATCGGCATCTCGCGCGATGCGTATGGCGTTTGATAACCGGGAATGGAAATCGCTTTCAGGATGCAGCGGCGCACTTCTTTCTTGGCATACTCATCCATGAAGCCGAAGGAGTAGCCGGCATCTTCCAGCGGCAGTTCGTAATGCGTGTTCATGCTGCCTCCTCCGCATTCTTGTTACGCATCTTTCCCTGCGTGGTGCGCAGCCTGTCCATATCGGACTGGAAGGTGACGTAGTGCGGCATCTTGTAATGCGAAGCGAAGCCCATCGAATCGACTCCGTCAACATGCAGCAGCACGAACTCGGGGTCTTCCGAGGGATTGCCGGGACCGTCACGCATGCCCTTTTGCAATGCCCGATCCAGGATCGCCATGCTGATGGCTTTGACTTCGTTGTGGCCGAAGCATGCGCCATAGCCCAGGGTGAAGGTGGGCAGGTCGTCGGCATTGCCGCTTTCATACATCGCCACCACCTCGCATTCGGTGATGAGCACCTCGCCCGCTTCCATCAGCTCGCCGGTCACCGGATGCGGCAACATCACCGGCAGGTAACCCACGCGCAATTCGGCCACCGTGGGATGGACATCGCCATAACCGCGCATGTTGGAATACGCCATCGCCAGCAGCGATCCCGTCTCGGCGCGCGCCATCGTCGCCAGTGCGGCAGAACGCGGCACCGGAAACACCAAGGGTTCGCGGGTGATGTCGAATGGCACGTCACGTTTTGCCGCGACAGGCGGCAACAAGCCTTCGGCGCGCAATGCGTCGATCACCTTTGGAAAGGAATCGGGCAATTCCGTCTCGGTGGTATCACGCATAAAATTCTTCGCCACGGCCTGGAATGCAGCAGGATCCTCATGCGCCAGATCGAGTTGCAACAAACGCAAAGCGTAATCGTAAGTCGCCCCCAAGTACTGGCCGCCGGGCACCTCCTTGAATGCCGACGAGATGCGTCGAATGCAACGCATATTGCTCGTGGCCTGCAACGGCGATTCCAGCAACCTCGGTTTGGTCGAACGATACGCACGCAACGCAAACGCCGCTTCCAGTGTGTCACCCTGAAATTGTTTGAGCGCGAGCGCAGCCAAACGCGGGTGATACAAGCCACCTTCGGAAACCACACGCGAAGTAAGCAGACGCAGCTGCTCTTCGATCACCGAGAGCGTCAGCGGCTCCTCCGACGCACCCTTGCAGCGCAGATATTCAGTCGCGGCAGCGGCGCCGTCGATCGCGGCCTTGCCGCCCTTGATCGCAACGTAACTCATGCTGCCTCTCCAATGACAATCTTCGTCGTGCGCGGCAGCGCCACAAAGCGATGCGCGTCGCACAGCACCATCTCCACACCGAGCGGAAAGTTGGCTACCCAATCATTGCGCGATGTGATCCATGCCGGATGCAGTCCGTTCACACTGATGGCAACGCGCTGCCGGATGCCGGGCCCGCTCAAATGCAAACGCACATCGCCTGTCTCATTGCTGTGCAATGATTCCACACGCAGCAACAAAGTTGCGCCCGTTTCCGGCGCTTCCAATGTTCCGAGGTTGGGCAGTAGTTCAGGCGCAAGGCTGCCATCCAGCAAAATGAATGCGGCCCGTTCAGGCGGCGCGCGACGCGCTTCCAGTTTCGGCCACCATGCTTCTGACAACAATTGCTGCGGATCGGCTAACGTCGTTTCTCCATCCACCAGCGCGGTCAATATCGCCAGCCATGCTGGTGTATTCTGCTCTGCGCAAATTGTGATGCGTCCCGGATAGCTGTATGCATTCAGTAGTCCACGAAACAGTTGTTGCTGCATCTGCGGCAACCAGATATCGGCTGCGTTTATCGCTGTATCACTCTGCATCTTCGTCATCTTCTTGCCCCAATAGCGAAAAATCCACACGGGTCACCGCCAGCAGTTTTTTGCGTTCGCTGTCCTTTTGTTTGCGCACGGCGATGCCCTGTTGCACCAGACTGGCAGCCTGCTCCCAACCGGATAATTTCCCCGCCAGTACCGCATCCAGAATGGCGATGGTGCGGGCAAACTGCGCGCGGTCGTCGATGATCACCGCCCCACCCCTGACTTCATCTCCCGCTGGGGTGCGCACAAGAACTTCGGCACGCGCCACCGGCATCTCGCCGATGAAGAACGATTCATGCAATGCGCCGTCGCGCAAGCTCAGCAAACCCAGCCCTGCCTGCGGCAAGGCCACATCATGCACCTCGATGTTTTGCAGCAGCGCCGCGACCGTCTGTTTCACCTCGTTGGCATGCAGCGCGCACAGCGCACTTGGCCAATCTTCTCTAGGGATGTTCATTTAATTCAGTTTTCCTCGCAGCCAGGTTGATAGGTAATCGATGAACAGAATGGTGATGAGAATGACGATGATCAGTGCTGCCGATTGGTCGTAATTGAACATGCGCAAAGTGTCGTGCAGCGCCAGGCCGATGCCGCCCGCACCGACCAGCCCCAGCACGGCGGCCATGCGCACATTGCGATCAAAGATATAGAGCACGTAACCCAACGCTTCGCGCTGAATCGACGGCCAGCCCGCATACATCACTACTTGCACGCGCGAAGCGCCGGTGGCGGCGACCGCTTCATACACACCGCCATCCACGCGTTCCAGACTTTCCGCAAAGAACTTGCCGAGAAAACCCGCAGTGTGAATACCGAGCGCCAACGCACCTGGCAACGGCCCCAAGCCCAGTGCCGCAACGAAGATCAAGGCCAGCAGCAGATCGGGCATGGCTCGCATGAAGTTCAATAGTTCACGGGCGATGCGATAAGTTGCGGGATTGGGTGACAGATTGCGCGCGGCGAACGGCGCCAGTAACACGGCCACAACCAAGGCCAGTGCGCTACCCCACAGTGCGGTGGACAAGGTCTGCGCCAAGAGTTCTACATATCTAGATAAGTCTGCAAAATTCGGTCTGCTGTAGCGGCTGAAATACTCGAATATGTCCTGCACACCGTACAGCAACGTTTCAAATGACAAATCCAGATCGAACACGATCAGCCACAGCAAAACCAGCCATGCCGACAACCACACCGGCGTCGGATTGAACGGCTTCTTCGGCAACGGGGGACGCAATACAGTTTGCGCTGACATTTAGATCAGCCTCCTGCGAAATTGATCGGATGCGCGATCGAGCAAAGTCACCACCATATAGATAGACAGTGCGATGGGCAGCAGCCTGTCGTAATCGAACATGCGCATCGCCATCACCAGGTCGTAGCCAATGCCACCTGCACCGACCAAGCCCAGAATGGCGGCGGCGCGCAGGTTGTGATCGAGGATGTACATGACAGTGCCGACGAAGTCGGGGAATGCCTGCGGGAAATGGGCAAAGGTGCGCAACTGCAACCAGCCGGCACCATGCGCTACCACACCTTCTATCTGGCGTTGGTCCACCACCTCGATACTTTCGGCAAAGAACTTACCCATAAAACCGACCGTCACGAAAGACAGCGCCATGATGCCCGGCAACGGGCCTAACCCCACTGCCGAAACGAACACCAGCGCCCACACCAGCTCCGGCAGTGCGCGCATCAGCGTCAACGAATTGCGGGCCGCGTGGAATACGGCGGGATGCGGACTCGCATTCTTGGCCGCCAATACCCCCAAAGGCAGGCTGATGACCAGTGCGATACTGGTGGCGAGGAAGGTCATCTCCAGCGTTTGCAGCATATTCACGGCGAGCGTAGGCAAGTACTCCCAATCGGGCAGCACCAGCAGATTTCCGGCGAATTCGAACATGCGCGGTATCGCGTTAAACAAGCGCAACAGATCGAGTTCGACCGCGGAAGCACTGATCACCAATAGCAGGATGCAGACCGCGAATACGGAAGTCGGCAGCAGCGCCGGCAGGCCGTTAGGCGTAGGCCAGCATAGTCTCGAGCTGTTCATCGACTTGATCTCCGTTGCGCCGATAGATGCGGCTCAATGTTGCGCGATCCAGACCCGTGGCCGGACCGTCATAGACAACCAGACCTTCGTTAAGTCCGATCACACGGTCGGCGAAACGCTTGGCCAGTTCAACCTGGTGCAGGTTGACGACGATGGTGATGCCGTCGCGCGTACATATCTCGCGCAGCAAACCCATGATCTCTTCGCTGGTCACCGGATCCAGACTTGCCACCGGCTCGTCTGCCAGTATCACGCGCGGTTGTTGCGCCAAGGCGCGCGCTATTCCTACTCGTTGTTGTTGCCCGCCAGAAAGTCGATCCGCACGGCTCCATGCTTTCTCGGTGAGGCCCACACGTACCAGCGCATTGTGGGCGATATCCAGATCGCAGCGCTGGAACAGATACAACAGACTGCCGAGCCACGAGCGGTGAGACAGGCGCCCGGTCAGCACATTGGTCATGACCGACAAGCGATCAACCAGATTGAAATGTTGGAACACCATGGCGACATGCGAGCGAACTTGTTGCAGCGTAGCCTTGCTAACTATTTGTTCACTGACTTGGATCGTGCCAGCCGTCGGCGTCTCCAGCCCGTTGATGGTACGCAACAAGGTGGACTTACCCGCCCCCGATGGACCGAGAATGACAGTGAAAGAACCAGCTACAATTTCAGCACTCACGCCTTTCAACGCTTCGAAACCATTGGCGTAACGTTTGGTGACATCTTTGATGATGATTTGAGCCATTTCTCCTCCAAATAATTGCGGTCGGTGCACAAGCAACCGACCGCGTCACCGCAATTACTTCAATTGCTCTTTCTTCAGACCCAGTTCTTTCACCATGTCCCGGACGACTTGATAATCTTTTGGACCGATAGCAACGTAATGGCTCAAATTGCCATAACCGGCAACCTTGATTTCCTTGTGCGCGTTCAGAATCGCATCGCGAATCTTCCCCTTCAAAGATTTTGGCAGATCACCGCGATAGACCAGCGGCGAGCCGGGCAGCGGGCTGGATTCCGCAATGATGCAATTGCTTTCTTTGGTAATCAGGCCTTTTGCCAACATTTTCGGGTAAGTGATATCGTTGTCCGCAGCAGCATCAACCGTTTTATTTTTAACCGCCAATTCAGCCGCATCATGCGATCCCGCGTAGGTGAATTTCCCGAAGAAGTCTTGCGGCATCTGTCCGGTCGCCTGCTTCACCATGTAAGTTGGCATCAGACCACCCGATGTGGAAGCGGGATCGACGAAAGCGACGCTTTTCCCCTTCAAATCCATAATGCTATTGACACCATTGCCGCAGGGCGCAACGATGATGCTCTTATAGGTGTGCGAATCGCTGCCTTCACGAATACCCACCGCGAAGGCTTCCGCACCAGCTTCCTGTTCAGCCAGGTAGTAGGACAACGGGCCGAACCACGCCACGTCAACGCGCTTCTTCTTCATTGCCTCGATCACCCCGGCATAGTCGGTTGCGGTAAACACCTTCACTTTCTGGCCAGTCTTCTTTTCCAGATAGGCGCGCATCGGCTCGAATGTCTTGATCATTTCTTCGTTGTTTTCGGCTGGGATCAAACCCATCACCAGTTCGCGGGCACTGGCTATACCAGCTGCGCCAATCAACGACGCGCCGACTAGCGCCGAGAGAATAAGTTTATTTACTTTCATTTTGTGAGACTCCTGTCAGGTTCAGTAACGGTTAGGAAAAATCAGGGGGTAATGCGCAGTTGGATCCGGTCTGCGCGGAACCGGGTAATGGCGTACTCGACCGGAGTGTTATCCCGATCAAGTACGTTCAAACTCTTAACGCGCAAGATGGGGCGATTCTGAGTAATACCCAGAAGCTTCGAGTCATCACCTTGCGGCAGAACTGCCGTAACCAAGCTTTCAGTTCGACGCAATAATCCACAACTTGCAGATAACAACTTGTGCAACGAACCATCTTGAAAATCATTGAGCAACGCGCTGTAAGGCTCTACCGGCAGGAAATGTGAAATCACACAGAACGGCAATCCGTCAGCCAGACGCAGGGTTTCCATCCAAAGAACAGGCTCGTCGGATGTCAAAGCCAGATGGCGTGCCACACCGGATGATGAGGGGGTGATCATCTTCCTGATCACCCTGGTATCTGTGGAGATGCCAATATCGGCCAGGTTCTGCGTGAACCGTGTGCCGGTGTCTACCCGATAATCCAACAACTGGTCTGTGATAAATATGCCCACCCCATGCTGGCGTTCGAGCAACCCGTCGGCAACCAACTCATCCACCGCCCGGCGCAACGTATGGCGATTAACACCGAAACGTGCAGCCAACTCGCCTTCCGAAGGCAATCTATCTCCGGGCGCGCCTTGTCGCACATAATCGCGCTCCAATACTTCTGCGATTTGCGCATAGAGGGTAATTCCAGTGTCGCGGTCAATTGCGTAGAGGCTCATGACGATAGATGTCTATACATGTAATGCGACACATCATGATGTTAAGTTGTTGCAGTTTGATGAAGGGATTATTTCAGTTGTATGAAACTTGAGTATTGAAGCTCAATGCAGATCGGTCCTGCTCTCTCGACTGCACGGTATCAGGGCGCTGCTCTGCAAAGGGTTACGAGGAAAGCTGCATGCGCCGGGTTCAACAATCGCCAAACCCTGGAGCGTGTGAGCTGAGCCACACTATTCCCTGCTAACCGGCTATCCAAATAGCGATTTCACAAACCCTTCATATTCCCGTCATCGCACAGCAACAAGTATTCACTAACCTGCACGCATCTTCAACCAACCAAGGAGTTGCAATGCTGGAACTCAACCGTCAAATTCAACCCGCAGTCAAACACCGCCTGACAACCAGCATGGCGCGCAACGAACTGGAAATACTGGAGGCGCAACGCCTGCGCTACAAGGTTTTTGGCGAAGAAATGGGCGCAAATCTGCCCAGCGCAAAGGAAGGGATAGACCGCGACATTTTCGACAAATACTGCGAGCATTTATTGGTGCGTGAAAGCGATGCGAACAGAGTGGTAGGCACCTACCGCATCCTTTCTCCCGATCAGGCGAAAAAAATTGGTGGCTACTATGCCCAGACCGAATTCGATTTGACCCGTTTGCTGCATCTCGGCGACCGCATGGTGGAAGTGGGCCGTTCCTGCGTGCATTGGGATTACCGCGATGGCGCGACCATCACCCAACTGTGGGGCGGTCTCGCGCAATACATGCAGCAAAGCGGCCATGAATATATTATCGGCTGCGCCAGCATCGGCATTGCGGATGGCGGGCACGTCGCCGCCAGCATCTATCGCAAGCTGCATCGGATGTATTCAGCCCCCGTCGAGTACAGCGTATTCCCCCGCAACCCGCTGCCGCTGCACGCGCTGAACCCATACTTGGACGCGCCGATCCCGCCGCTGATCAAAGGCTATTTGCGGCTGGGCGCTTATATCTGCGGAGAACCGGCATGGGATGCGGAATTCAATACCGCCGATTTGTTGATGCTGCTGCCGATGTCGCGCATGAGCGACCGCTATGCGAAACACTTCCTCAAAACATCGAAACACTTCCGCGAAGCGCCATCCGGCAAGCCGTGTTTGAACGGCTAGTAGCTTTGTTTGGCAGTTACATAACGGGAGTACATGATGAAATTGATATGGACAAAACAGTTGAGTGTCGGAAATGCGGTTATTGATTCGGATCACAAAAATCTGATCGCCATCATCAACGATATAAAACGTGTAATCGGTACAAAAGACCATTCGGCTATATCGCAAGCATTTGAATTTCTCGAAGGTTGGTTATGCGTCCACTTTAAAAATGAAGAGAAGATTGCCTTGGCAGCCTATCTTGATTTTTCCAAATACAAGCAGGCGCAACATTATTCGCTGAAAGAACTGCAACATTTGCGAGACGAGTTGGTGGCCAAGCAAGGTATTTGGAGTGAAAGCGCAACCATGCATTACTCCCATTTTTTGATGCGCTGGATGAATGAACACATCAACAAGGTAGATATGCCAATGAAGCCAAGGCTGCAAACTCTTGATTACCTATTTTGGCCTGGCAGCGGAAAGAGCGAAGCCAACTTTATTGCCGGGCGCACCGCAAACCTTTACCTGCAACATCTCGATACGCCAACGCCTTGCCACGTCTGAAGAGCTTCAAGCTACCTTGGCAAATATTTTCCCGGTTTCATATTTCTGTAACAAATCGCTTATATATTAGCCGCTTCGTAATCAATGATTGAGTGTTGCCGATGAGTGCAAAAGTTTTGATAGTCGAAGATGAACCGGCGATTCAGGAGTTGCTGGCCTTCAATATTACCCAGGCTGGGTTTCGTGCATTGCGCGCGGAAGACGAGAAGAGCGCTTGGCTGCAAATCAGGCAGAACTCGCCGGATCTGATCCTGCTCGACTGGATGTTGCCAAACACCAGCGGCCTGTTGCTTGCCAAGCAATTTCGCAGTGATGCGAGCACCAGCAGTATTCCCATCATCATGCTGACCGCGCGTGGCGAAGAACACGACAAAATACTGGGGTTTGAATCGGGCGTGGACGATTACATCACCAAGCCGTTTTCTCCCCGCGAACTGATGGCACGGGTACGCGCCATGCTGCGCCGCCATACTCCCGCAATACCGGATGAACCTTTGGCCATAGACGGATTGGAGCTGTCTCCCATATCGCACCGGGTCAGGGCAAGCGGTATCAACATCGAATTGGGGCCGACCGAATTCCGGCTGTTGTATTTTTTCATGAGCCATGTTGAACGGGTACACAGTCGCGCTCAACTGCTCAACCATGTGTGGGGCACGCAAGCCTTTATAGAGGAGCGCACCGTAGATGTGCATATACGCCGGCTCAGAAAAGCGCTGGAGGCTGCCGGCAAGGATCATTTGATTCAGACGGTGCGCGGCAGCGGCTACCGTTTTTCGGCGTAAGCACAGAACCGTTCATTCCGGGCTGCCTTTGTTTTGCCCCCTTGCAAACAAACCGCCTCATCAAATCATTTCCCGCAACGACTTGGGTGCAGCAGCTTTTCTCCTTCCACAATGGGGAAAATGGCCCGAGCGGCCGCCCTTTCCCTGTAACAAAACATTCATCAATCCTTAATCTATTTTTCACATTCACCCTGTAATCTGCCGGGGTCGCACTAGGGCGGCGTTAAAAATTATCGGGAGATTTAATAATGCAAAGAGCATTCACGAAGCAAAGCAAACTCATCGCTGTCGCGCTGGCAGCAGCCTTTTCGATGCCCGTATTGGCCGACACCGGCAATGTGAGCGTTTACGGCAAAATCAACATGGATTTCGAGTCCGTCAAAAATGACAAAACAACCGTGGCGACGACAGACAAGAGCGTCAACCGCGTGCAATCCAACGCTTCACGCTTCGGCGTGAAAGGCAGCGAAGATCTGGGCGGCGGCCTGTCAGCCATCTGGCAGATTGAATCTCAGGTTGATGTGACGGGACTCAGCGGCGGCACACCCTTCAACGGCACGCGCAACAGCAATATTGGCTTAAAAGGCGGGTTCGGCAGCGTAATCGTCGGTATCTGGGATACGCCCTACAAGCTTGCCCGCAACAAGATCGAACTGTTCGACAACACGACGATCTTTACCGCAATCAGCATGGTCGGGCGCACCGGCGCGAATGACGCGGCGAATGCCAAGGTAACAGCCGTGAACTTCAACACCCGCCAAGCCGGCGTCATCCAATACTGGTCGCCGAATATGAGCGGCTTCCAGGCAAATATCTCCTACAGCCCCGATTCCGCGGCAACCGCTACCACCAACAAAACCAAACTGTCGCTGTCCGGCACTTATGACAATAAGGTGCTGTACGGTGCGTTGGCTTACGAAATCCGCCCCGACCAGACCACTGCGTCCATGGACGACAAGGCAACCCGCCTGGTTGGCGCTTACAAATTTGGCGATGGCCAGGTCGGCCTGATGTATGAACACTTGTCTGTCGGCACGGCCGCTGCCACCTCAGAATCCCAGCGTAACTGGGAGTTGTCCGGCAGCTACAAGTTCGGCAACAGCAAAATCGGCGCCTTCTATGCCAACAACGGCAACCTGGGTTCACGCGCCAATACCGGCGCCGATATGGTTTCGTTGCGCTACGGCTACAGCTTCTCCAAGCGCACCGAGCTGTATGGCGCTTACACCCGCCTCAGCAACGATGCCAGCGCGAACTACAGCACGCTGGGCGCAACGGTCGGGGCCGTGGGCGCCGCCACGACAGCGGGCACCAGCCAGTCCGGCTTTGGCGTAGGCATGATCCACACTTTTTGATCCGGCTCCTGCCTGCAATCGAAAAGGCCTGTACCAAAATGCCCGTGCATCTGAAAGCGAGCAGAGTGTAACTTTTTCATAGTACTCCAGGTTCCCCCCTGTTTACGCGCACCCGGTCCGGTGCGCGTTTTTTTTGAGTGACTATGGCCGCGTCATCCTGGAAAAACTTAATTTAACCGCAAAGGCGATGAGAAATAATGCGTTCTGATACAGCGTTATCTCCGATCGCGTGAGCCAAAAAATTGTCCGAATTTTATGGTTCCTCCGCGTCTTGGCTCCTCCGCGTCTTGGCGCCTCTGCGGTTAAGCGATGGCTGCTTGTAATTACCCAAGTGCAGCAGTTTTTCTCCTTCCTCCTTGCAAGAAAAAATATTCAGAAAAAGCCTCCTTCGTAATAATCCCGTAACACGGTCAGTTTATCTTGTCGAACTGTAGCACCGTTGCATCAATCCGATTGGACAAACAATTCTCAGGAGATCGTAAACATGATTCAGAAGAAAACTCTCGCGGCGCTTGGTTTGGTTGCCGTCTCTTTCATCAGCCAGGGCGCAATCGCTGCGGCTGTCGAGGTGGATCCAGGCTTGCCGACCTATCAGAAAACCAGCGGCATTTCCGGCAACTTCACCAGTGTTGGCTCAGACACGCTGAATAACCTGATGACGCTGTGGGCCGAGACCTACAAGCGCAACTACCCGAATGTCAACATCCAGATTCAGGGCGCCGGCTCTTCCACTGCCCCGCCCGCACTGATCGAAGGCGCCGCCAACTTCGGCCCGATGAGCCGCATGATGAACGCCAAGGAAATCGAGGCGTTCGAAAACAAATATGGCTACAAGCCAACGCCGGTGCCGGTCGCCATCGACGCGCTGGCGGTGTTTGTCAACAAGGACAACCCGATCAAGGGTCTGTCGATTCCCCAGGTGGATGCGATTTTCTCCGCCACGCGCAAGTGTGCAGGTACGGCCGATCTCACCAAATGGGGCGAGGTTGGCATGACCGGCGACTGGGGTTCGCGCGCCATCGCGCTGTACGGTCGTAACTCGGTATCCGGCACCTACGGCTACTTCAAGAAACATGCCATGTGCAAGGGCGATTTCAAGCGCAACGTCGCCGAGCAACCGGGTTCCGCCTCGGTGGTGCAGAGCGTCACCGGCCAGATCGGCGCGATCGGTTACTCCGGCATCGGCTACAAGACCTCCGGTGTGCGCGCGTTGCCGCTGGCCAAGAAAGATGGACAACCCTACGTCGAAGCCGATCCGGCTCACGCCCTCGATGGCAGCTATCCGCTGGCCCGCGTGCTGTACGTCTATGTGAACAAGCGCCCGAACCAGCCGCTGGCGCCGCTGGAGCGCGAGTTCTTCAAGATGGTGCTGTCCAAACAAGGCCAGGAAGTCGTGATCAAGGACGGCTTCGTGCCGATGCCTGCCGCCATGGTAGCCAAGGCGTTGAAGGATCTGGACGCCGAATAAGCCTGTAGCCCTTTCAGGCCGGACACACTGCCAGGTGCGGCTGTGTCCGGCCCGATTCACCAACGGAGAATTCAATCATGTTTGAAAAAAAGCAATTCACCCCTTACGCACTGGCTTCCCTGATGGCATTGGGTGTCATGAGCGGCTGCGCGACTCAGCCGGAAATAGCCGAGAGCAAACCGGCAGAGGCACAGAAAGTCGCTGTGGAAAAAGCCAACTATTTCCTGGTATTTCATGAGAATGGCCGTATCTACGCTTTCGGCGACACCAAGAACTACCTGATGTTTCTGGAAAATGGCGAAGTGCCGCTGACCAGGACACGCATCGGCGGCGGGCCGGAAGGCCAGACGGTCATCTTTGGCATCACCAAGAGCGAAAGCAAAAATCTGGACAAGCTCTCGTCCGGCGAGATGTTTTACGACCGCAAAATGGGCGAGGCCGATCCCTTCTACGGCGAAGTGCTACGCAACGGACGTTTCTATGTGTTCGGCGAATGGAAGGATTTCCAGGACTACCTCGCGCACAAGGAGGTGACTTTCACCTTCACCGAAATCGGCACCGGCCCCAAGGGCGAAACGGTGGTTTATGCGCTCAACAGCAAGACCAAGAAGCAGGGTCGCCCGGTCGCGTTGATCGAGGCATTCAAACAGCTACGCAAGGCAAAAGAAAAATAAGGTGTTGGCATCAACTTCTGTAAACAACGGGTTGACGGGAGCGCAGGTACCCCTCCGACCGACATGTCGGCGGGACACAGGCGCTTCTGCCATGCATGGGCCCGAATTTCCCATTGATGCCAAAAGCTCGTCATTCCCGCGCAGGCGGAAATCCAGCCAACAAACACTCTGCGAAGCGGACAAAACCAATTTTTGTTTCGCTTCGCTAGGGTTGTTCAATCAACTGGATTCCCGCCTGCGCGGGAATGACGGGGCCAATGGAGTATTGTTGACAAGCAACGCGGTGAACCATGGAAAAGATTGAATCCAGCATCTGCAAGGCGGGCGGTTACACCGGCCAGCGCATGGCCAAGGACAAGCTGTTCAAGCATGTCATGACCTTTGGCGGGCTGAGCGTGATCATCGCCATCAGCGTCATTTTCTTTTACCTGGCCAGCGTCGTCGTGCCGATATTTTTACCGGCGCAGATGGGCGCGCCACAAAAATTTTCCCTGCCGCGCGCCGCACAAGCGGCACCCGCTACGCCACAAACACAGGAAGCGACCGTCTATCTGACCTCGGAAGAACAGGCGGAAATCGGCGCACGCATGTCCGATCGCGGCAGCGTGACTTTCTTCGACCTGCGCGACGGCAAGCCTCTCGCGGCGGAACAGGCCACCTTGCCCAAAGGCGTCGGCATCACCAGTTTCAGCGCCGGCGATCCGTCCCAGCAAGCCGTGGGCTATGGCCTGTCGGATGGGCGGGCGCTGTTGCTGCGGCAAACATTCAAGGTCAGCTTCGTGCAGGACCCCGCCAACCCGGACAAGGATATCCGCACCATCACGCCGGGCATAGCCTATCCGCTTGGAAAAATGCCACTGGTGGTGGACGAGGCCGGGCGCGCGCTCAAGCATCTGGCCGTGCAGCACCATGACGAAGAAACCACGGCGGTGGCGTTGACCGAAGACGGGCGTCTGCTGCTGGCGGCTTACGCGGGCAGCACCAACCTGATAACCGGCGAAGTGGCCACGGAACGGACTGCCGCCGAACTGCCGCCCGTGCCGCATGGCGAAATCCGCCAGTTGCTGCTCGAAGTCAAACAGCGCGATCTGTATGTGCTGCACGGGGATCGTTATATGACGCACTACGATGTCATGGACAAGGCCAGGCCGCGCCTGATCCAGACCGTGGCGCTGGTCCCCGAGGGCGAGCGCATCACCGCAGCGACGATATTGAGTGGCGGCTTCTCGCTGATCGTGGGCACCACCAAGGGCGATTTGTCGCAATGGTTCCAGGTGCGAGATGCGCAAAATAACAATCACCTCACGCATATCCGCTCGTTCGAGCCGATGCAGGGCAGCGTCACGACCCTCGCCCCGGAGCATTTCCGCAAGGGCTTCCTGGCGGGTGACGACAAAGGCAATATCGGCCTGTATTACGCGACTTCGCGGCGCCTGCTGTTCAACCATTCCATCGGCGATGATCCCGTCAGGGTCGCCGGCATCGCGCCGCGCGGCAACGCGATCATGGTGGAGGTCGCCGGCAACGCGGTGATCGCCGCCAAAGTCGAGAACGATTATCCGGAAGTTTCTTTCCATTCGCTGTGGCAAAAGGTCTGGTACGAAAGCTATCAGGAGCCGGAATACAACTGGCAATCCTCCGCCGCAACCTCGGACTTCGAGCCAAAATTCAGTCTCGCGCCGCTCACTTTCGGCACCCTCAAAGCGGCGTTTTACGCCATGCTGGTGGCTGTTCCGCTGGCGGTATTGGGCGCCATTTTCGCGGCCTATTTCATGTCGCCGAAAATGCGCGGTGTGGTGAAACCCTCCATCGAGATCATGGAGGCGCTGCCCACCGTCATTCTCGGCTTTCTCGCCGGCCTGTGGCTGGCGCCCTTCGTCGACAACAATCTGGCCGGTACGCTGCTGGCGGTTTTCCTGCTGCCGTTCAGCTTCGTCATCACCGCCTACCTGTGGCACCTGCTGCCCGAACACATCGCGCGGCGCATCCCGCCCGGCTGGGAAGCGGCGCTGCTGATGCCGGTCATCGTCGCGGTCGTCTATCTGGCGATTCAACTGGGGCATCCCATTGAAGCCGCCTGGTTCGGCGGCGACATGCCGCACTGGATGTCGAACGAACTGGGCTGGAACTACGAGCAACGCAACTCGCTGGTGGTCGGCATCGCGATGGGCTTCGCGGTGATTCCGACGATATTTTCGATAGCCGAGGACGCGGTATTCAGCGTGCCCAAACATCTCACCTCGGGCTCGCTGGCGCTGGGCGCCACGCGCTGGCAGACGCTCTATAACGTGGTGCTGCTGACCGCCAGCCCCGGCATCTTTTCGGCGGTGATGATCGGCATGGGGCGCGCGGTGGGCGAAACCATGATCGTGCTGATGGCGACCGGCAACACGGCGGTGATGGACTTGTCCGTCTTCACCGGTTTTCGCACCCTGTCCGCCAACATTGGCGTGGAAATGCCGGAGGCGGCGGTGGGAACCGCCCACTACCGGCTACTGTTCTTCTCGGCACTGGTGCTGTTCGCCTTCACCTTCGTGGTGAACACGCTGGCCGAACTGGTGCGCCAGCGCCTGCGTGAAAAATACAGCTCTATCTAAGGGATGGCCGTCATGAAAAACTGGATTAAAAGTGGAGAACCCTGGATATGGACAACCGCTGGCGCGGTGGCCTTGTCGCTGGTGATGGTGTACGCGGTGGTATGGCTGACCGCCGCTCAAGGACTGACGCATTTCTGGCCCAAGCCGGTGGTTGAAACAGTTTTCAAGGGCAATGACGGCAAAGAATTGCGCCTCATCGGCGAGGTGCCGGACAAAGAGGAGGTTTCGCTGCTGCGCCTGCGCGAGGCAGGCTACAAGATCGATAGCCGGGATAAATTCACCTATCGCTATCTGTTCAAGATGGGCAACCGCGACATCACCGGCGCGGATTTCAAATGGTTTCCCGCGCCGATGCTGGAGGCTTTCACCTACCCGCAAGACGTGCTGGCTATCGAGCGGCGCGAATGGGGCAATTTCTATGGCCACCTGAAAGAGGTTAAGGAAGATGGCAAGGTGGTCGCGCAAGGTGAACAGGCGTGGCCGGAATTGCTTAAACGCCTCGAACGCTCCAACGCCATTTTCAAGCAAATCCTGCATCTCGAAAAAGTCGAGATCGGCAAGCTGAATTACGCGCTGGAAAAATTGCGCCTGCAGGAACGCAAGCTGGAATTGCAAAAGCAATTGACCGACGACGCTCGTGCAGAGATTCTGAAACAGCGCGAACCGCTCGAAACATCTTTTGCCGCACTACAGGAAAAAATCGAAAAACTGCGCCATGACATCGGCCGCGATAGCCTGAGCGCGGAAATCATGGATGGCCGGGTCGTCGATGTTTCGCTGGCCAAGGTGGCCGATGCGATCATGCCGAACGACATGGGTGTCTGGCAAAAAATCGGCCACTATGCGCGCAAATTCCGGGAATTCACCACGGACGATCCGCGCGAGGCGAACACCGAGGGCGGTATTTTTCCGGCCATTTTCGGCACGGTGATGATGGTGCTGCTGATGTCGGCGATGGTGACGCCGCTCGGCATCATGGCGGCAATTTACATGCGCGAATACGCCAAACCGGGCCCGATGATCCGCATCATCCGCATCTCGGTCAACAACCTGGCGGGCGTACCTTCCATCGTGTACGGCGTGTTCGGCCTGGGCTTTTTCGTCTACTTCCTGGGCGGCAACATAGACCATCTGTTCTTCCCCGAGGCCTTGCCCGCGCCGACTTTCGGCAGCCCTGGCATACTCTGGGCCTCGCTGACGCTGGCCTTGCTCACCCTGCCGGTGGTGATTGTCTCTACCGAAGAAGGCCTGTCGCGCGTGCCGCGCACCATCCGCGAGGGCAGCCTCGCGCTCGGCGCAACCAAGGCGGAAACCCTGTGGCGCACGGTGTTGCCGATTGCCAGCCCGGCGATGATGACCGGGCTGATTCTTGCCGTGGCACGCGCCGCCGGCGAGGTCGCGCCGCTGATGCTGGTCGGCGTGGTGAAGCTCGCGCCCAGCCTGCCGCTGGACGGCAATTTCCCATTCCTGCACCTGGAACGCAAGTTCATGCATCTGGGTTTTCACATCTACGATGTCGGCTTCCAGAGCCCCAACGTCGAAGCCGCCCGCCCGCTGGTGTACGCCACCGCTTTGCTGCTGGTAATCATCATCGTCGTGCTCAATCTGTTCGCGATCAGATTGCGCAACCGGATGCGCGAAAAGTTGCGCGGGCTCGAGGGTGTTTGACCTCTACCTTGACCACAAAATGTATTGCTGAAGGAAACCGAAAATGAATGACGTTAACCACAAAAACCACGCGATCAAGATGAGCGATGTCCTGCGCGCGCCTGCCGATGAAACCAGCGATGTGGCGATACGCGTGCAGGACCTGGAGCTGTTCTACGGCAACGCCAGGGCGCTGCACGGCGTCAGCATCGACATTCCGAGGAACCGTATCACCGCGTTTATCGGTCCGAGCGGCTGCGGCAAATCGACCCTGTTGCGCTGTTTCAACCGCATGAACGACCTGGTCGACATATGCCGCATCGAAGGCAAGGTGCTGCTCGACGATAAGAATATCTACGACCGCGACGTGAACGTCGCCCTGCTGCGCCGCCGCGTCGGCATGGTGTTCCAGAAACCCAACCCCTTCCCAAAATCCATTTACGAGAACGTCGCCTACGGCCTGCGTATCATGGGCATCAACGACAAAAAAACGCTCAACGAGGCCGTGGAAAAATCCCTGCACGGCGCGGCGCTGTGGGATGAAGTGAAAGACCGGCTGAACGAGAACGGCATGAGCCTGTCGGGCGGACAGCAGCAGCGCCTGGTAATCGCGCGCGCCATCGCGCTGGAACCCGAAGTATTGCTGCTCGACGAGCCCTGCTCGGCGCTGGATCCGATCGCCACCGCCAAAATCGAAGAGTTGCTGTACGAGTTGAAAGACCGCTACACCATCGTGATCGTCACCCACAACATGCAGCAGGCGGCGCGCCTTTCCGATTTCACCGCGTTCATGCACATGGGATATCTGATCGAGCTTGCCGACACCAATACGTTTTTTACCAACCCCAAATCAGAACGCACCTCCGACTACATCACCGGCCGGTTCGGCTAACTATTTATCAGGGATCAGAGCATGACAAAAAAACACACTCTCGAAGTTTTCGACCAGGATTTGGAGTTGTTGCGCAACGAAGTCCAACATCTTGCATGCCTGACCGAGGAAGAGCTCGAACGCGCCCTGCATGCGCTGCTGAACGACGATCGCGAGCTGGCTCAAGACGTGGTTGCCAGCGATGCCGCCGCCGACCGCTTGCAGCAGCAAATCAACAGCAACATGCATATCGTGCTGGCGCGCCAGCAGGCGATGGCGGACGATTTGCGCGAAATCCTGGCCTCCGGGCGCATTGCCGCACACCTGGAACGCATGGCCGATTACGCGAAAAACACCGCCAAGCGGACGCAGGTATTGCACGGAAAAATCGGTGCGGAAATCGGCGAACAGTTCACCTGGATGAACGAGCGCGTCATCGCCATGCTGCGCCAGGTGATGGGTGCCTACCTGGAGCGCGATGCCGAAGCGGCGAACGTCGCCTGGAGCAGCGATATCGAGCTGGATCGCATGTACGGCAAACTGTTCGTATGCCTGCTGGAGCAGATGCGCGACAACCCTGCCTCGATCAAGGACGCGACGCAACTGCTGTTCATCGCCAAGGGGCTGGAGCGCGCCGGCGACCACGTCACCGACATCGCGGAGGAAGTTTATCTGATGGTGAGGGGAATACCCCTGCAAGGACCGCGCCCCCGGATAGACACCATTTCGCCGGAGTAATTCTAAGCCGGACAAGCCGAAACCCGACAATAAAGGTATCTGTTTTCGCAGGTCGAAGTAGTATGCTCAAAAACAACCACAACGCCAGCCCCTTCCCCCTGGAAGGGGGAAGGTTAGGATGGGGGTGGGAGAGTGGAATCATCGCAAAGTGTCTTTGATACCCCACCCTCCTACCCCCATCCCAGCCTTCCCCCTGCAAGGGGGAAGGAGAAATGCGGCTGTACCTGAGTAGCCGCTTTTTTCATCTGAAATTCGCTCGCCCATAAAAAAATTGCACATGGCACGCATGCACCTGCCAGCCGGGCTCTCCTGCCCTCACGCGCCAGTTCCTTTCCGCCCATCGCTTCGTCGGGTATCATGCCGGCAAATGCCACAGGAAACTTGCGATGATCGGCAAACCCTTATTTTTCATAGTCGCCTGCCTGCTCGCGCTGTTTTCCAATGCCGTTCGGGCCGACGATATTTGGTTCAAGCAAGGCGCAAACGGCCAGCCTGAAGTTCAGCTTTATTTTTTCTGGTCGCTCGCCTGCCCGCACTGCACCGAGGCGCATCCCTACATCGAGGCGATACCCCGTGCACGCCCCTGGGTGAAGCTGCACGCGCTGGAACTCACCCGCCATCCGGAAAACGTCCGCCAGTATCAGGACATGGCGCGGCAATTGGGCGAGGACGCGGCTTCCGTTCCCGCGCTGCTGTTCTGCGGCGAGATGCATGTCGGTTGGGATGAGTATGAAACTACAGGTGCGCAAATTCGCCAGCGTCTCGACGACTGCCGCGCACGTGCCCAAGCGGGTGACCAGGGGGGTGAATGGAGCGGCGGATCGGGCGTTGGGACGGGCGACAAAATGGCGGCGCAAGCGCAGCCTACCGAACCCATCCATCTGCCGCTGATCGGTGCCGTCGATCCCGCCAGCTTGTCGTTGCCGGCGCTTACCCTCGTGCTCGCCGGTCTGGACGCTTTCAACCCCTGCGCCTTTTTCGTGCTGCTGTTTTTGCTTTCGATGATGGCGCACCAGAAGAGCCGCCGCCGCATGCTGCTCATCGGCGGCATCTTCGTGCTGGTTTCGGGGGTGATGTATTTCGCCTTCATGGCGGCCTGGCTCAATATCTTCCAGTTGTTCGGCCACCTCGCCTGGGTCACGCTGGCTGCGGGCGCGCTGGCCGTGCTCGTCGGCGCGGTAAACGTGAAGGATTTTTTCCTGTTCGAGAAGGGCTTCACGCTGTCCATCCCCGAGTCTAAAAAACCTGGCCTGTTCCGCCGCAGCCGCGCCATCCTCAACGCCGAAAGCCTGCCGGCCATGCTCGCCGCCACGATTTTTCTGGCCATCGCCGCAAATTTCTACGAACTGTTATGCACGGCAGGCTTCCCCATGGTCTATACGCGCCTGCTTACCCTGGCCGACCTTAGCCACGCCGCACGCTATGGCTATCTCGCCGCCTATAATCTGATCTACGTCCTGCCGCTGGCGCTGATCGTCGCCGTCTTCGCCCGCAGCCTCGGCGCGCGCAAACTCACGGAACGCGAGGGCCGTCTGCTCAAGCTCATGTCCGGCGTGATGATGCTGGAATTGGGTGCCTTGCTGTTGCTCGCGCCGGATTACATCAGCCAGATCGGCATCGCCTTCGGGCTGATGGCGGTTGCGGTCGGAATTACCTGGATCGCCGCCCGCCTGACCAAACCTCGCGGGGAAGAAAATGAAAAATGAAATCGGGGTGGCAGAATTTTGTTTTGTCGCAGTCGCTAGCAACTACTCAGGTCGAAGCGGTATGCTCGAAAATAGCCACAACGCCAGTCCCTTCCCCCTGGAAGGGGGAAGGTTAGGATGGGGGTGGAAGGGTGGAATCATCGCAAAGTGTCTTTGATACCCCACCTTTCTACCCCCATCCCGGCCTTCCCCCTGCAAGGGGGAAGGAGAAAAGCGGCAAGAAAAGCGGCAGCACCTGAGTAGTTATTGTCGCTAATTTAGCGATCCCAGAATTCGGCCTGCCTGGCGAGCAGCAATATCACAGGAAATATCATGCTAAAACTTGAACGCATCACCAGCGAATATATTGAAGCGGAAGACCGCATCAGGCTATCCGGCGAAGTAACCAGCGGCGAAACAGTCGTCATCTGGCTGACCCGGCGACTGATGCAGCGCCTGTTACCGGCGCTGATTCAACTGTTCCAAGGGCAGCACAGCGACAATCCTTATATGGAAATGATGCAGGGTTTCGCCCAGCAAGCAGCCCAATCAGAACTCAAGCCGCAAGCACCTGTAAGCGTGACGGTTAATGCCTCGTCATGGGTGGCGATGGCAGTGGATGTATCGCACACCGGGCAAGTGATCACTCTGAACTTTCGTGCCGCTGACGGGCAAAGCGCAATACTTGTCATGGACGCACTCCCCCTGCGCCAATGGCTGAGCATCGTGTATGGGATGTACGTCAAAGCCGAATGGCCGGTGGATGTCTGGCCAAACTGGATCAGCGAGCGTGTACCGCAAAAGTCGGTGCAGGGTGTGGTGATGCATTAGTCACCCTGTTAACGTGAAACAACCCAAACCCCTCCCAGCCTCCCCTTGTCAGGTGAGGAGCCTAGACCCTCCCCCTGACAAGGGGGAGCTGGAGGGGGTTTGGGGTTCGGAGTAAAACGCAAACAATTTTTCGAAATGTTTCATTTTCAGGGGTGGCAAAATTGCCATGCCCGTTGGGCGGCAGAGAGGGGCTTTACCCCGTCTGGCTATTTTTCCAAAAGGGGCGTTGCTTATTGAAACTCTGGACCGCCTTACGCAATTTGGCCAGTTGGTGGGATAGGCCGTGCGCGATCCAGCCCTTGGCCAGTGCGGTCGCTTCCTGATGCGCGGCCAATTCCGGCAGCGCCGCCAACTCATCCAGCAGGCGGTGCGCCACCGCCACATCGTTGATCTGCCCGAGCACTTCCTGCACCTCGCTCAATGCGGCCAGAAATGCTGCGGTTTTCTGTTTATCGTAGAGTGCGGCGAAAAACTCCGCGCTGTATCTCAACTTCTTCGCGAGAATGCGTAGCGCATGCAAGTGTACGTTATCGAGGCTATCCAGTTGCAGCCCGGCCTGGGTGAAACGTTTGGCCAGCTTGTGCAGACGGCGGTTGGCGAAATCTTGTACCGGCGGCACGGTGGTTTCTTGCGGCGTCTGCCAGTATTCGCCGTCCATCCACAGGGCAAAGCGCAAAATCAGCCGCTGCAATTCGCGCGCCTGTTTTTCGTTACGCAGCTCGGCATAACACGCCGCGCGCTGCCGCTCACCGAGTGCCAGCAAGGCCTGCAAACCGGCATGACCGGCCATGCGCGCGCACATCGGCTGCACGGTCTCGGCGATGAACACGTCCCATTCGCGAATCTGGCCCAGCGCCACACACAATGCGGCAACATCCAAGCTCAAAGCGCTGAGAGATTCATCGGCACGAAATTTTTTCGCCATGCGCAGCACCACGCGCAAACGCCGCAGGGAAACCCGCATCTGGTGGAGGTATTCGGCGTCGTTGCCGGCCATCGCCCCGCGAAAATTGCCCTGCAAATGCAGCAAGCATGACCAGAGCAACGCTTGCAACGCCTCTGTCAAAGTAGCGTTTTTGGCGATATCCGGCACGAGCCCTTTGACCGGCCTGTCGGCATAGACCGCCAACAGCCGGTAACCGTGCTCCGCCTTGCTGACCGGCTCCAGTTCGAGCGGCACGATGTCCAGCAGCGCCAGCGCCAGCTCGAACAACTGGCGCGGCTCGCCGGATTTCAATTCCAGCTCCAGCTCGCAGATCGGCGTGCTGCGCTGCTCGGTGCGCACCTCGCCGTGATCCATGCACAATTCGATTTGTGCGCCCTGCCAGTCCAGCATGCGGCTGGTGCGGGAAAAATCGGTGACGAAAACCGGCTGCAATTTTTTGCGCAGCCGCAGCGGCAAATGCTCTTTCCACTCCGCCGCCTCTGGCCCCGCATTTTCCAGCAAGGAAAAATCCAGCGCCGCACGGCTCACCGGTATTTCCCATTCGTTGCGCTGGTGCATCCCGGCCTTGACCGAGCCGCCGCCCTTCAGGGTTTGCAGCCATTGCCGCCCGGCGCGGCGCAGGCGCAACGCCATTGCGGATTTGTGCAATTCGAGTTTCGGCGTGTCGTAGTAGATGTTGTGCAGACGGCGCGTGGCGGGGCGCGTGACTTGATATTTTTTGAGCAACGGATGCCGCTTCAGCCTGGCAAGCTGCTTCGGAGCAATGCGCAATTTGAGTTCGGTTTCGACTGCCATGTCTGCACCCAATAAAGCGTTGAGGCACTTACTATAACAGTCTATCGGCGCGGTCGACTAAAAATACAAGGCCCTCTAATGCCGCTTGTGATGCTGAAAAATAAGGCGTTTAATTTGGTTCACATCGGCCTAATCAACCGGGAAAAAGCACTTCACCACGAAGAGCTCAGAGATCACGGAGATTTTTCATCGGATACACAATATTTATCCCAAATAATCTATTAGGCTGTAGGAGCTCGATTTATCGAGCGATTGTTGACAAGAATCGCGCAATAAATTGCGCTCCCACAAGGGGGCTTGGTTCTAATGAATTATCTGGGTTTATCCTAGAAAAAGCAGTTAGCCACAGAGAACACAGAGTTCACAGAGTAAAACCAAACGGTTATAGAGAAAAGTTTATTCACCTTTTGGGTGAGGCCAGAAAAGGCGAATAAACCCTGACATTCTCTGTGCTCTCTGTGCTCTCTGTGCTCTCTGTGTTCTCTGTGAACTCTGTGGCCTGAACTGAGGTTTTTAGGTTTATTCAACGGCAAGATGATTTTCATGTTCCGTGCGGCGCATTGATCTTCTTCGTGTTCTTCGTGGCCTTCGTGGTTTAGTTTGACTGCATTTTTCGATTTCAAAAAAGAGGCCACCTATGCCACCCATACTTCGCGTCATGCAAGGCGACATCACCACCCTCAGGGTCGATGCGATCGTCAATGCCGCCAACTCCTCGCTGCTCGGCGGCGGTGGTGTGGATGGTGCGATCCACCGCGCCGCCGGCCCGGAGTTGCTGCACGAGTGCCGTCTGCTGGGCGGCTGCGAGACGGGCGAAGCGAAACTCACCAAGGGCTATCGCCTGCCGGCGAAGTTCATCGTCCACACCGTCGGCCCGGTCTGGCGTGGCGGCACGCACGGCGAGCCGGAGCTGCTGGCCTCCTGCTACCGCAATTCGCTGCGGATTGCCGCCGACCACGGCGCGCATTCCATCGCGTTCCCGTGCATCAGCACCGGCGTCTATGGTTACCCGGTGGAGCTGGCCGCCCGTATCGCAGTTGAAACCGTCCGCTCCTCGCTGCCGCAATTCGGCTCGATCCGCGAGGTGATCTTCTGCTGTTTTTCCGCCGGTGATTTCGCCGTCTATCAAAGGCTCGTCGATGCCGCTCCGAACTGACAAGAAGGCTCTCGGCAAAAAGGCACTCGGCCTGTGGCTGCTCGTCGCGACGCTGTCCATCCTGGCATGGGTGCTGCTGCCGCGCATCCCGCAGCCGCTGCAATACCATGATTTCGCCGACCAGCGCGCCTGCTTCGGCGTGGCCCATTGCTCCGATACCGCCTCCAATGCGCTGTTCATGCTGGCAGGGCTGGCGGGGCTGCGCTTTCTGTTCAGCGAGGCGGGACGGCGCACCTTCATCGACCCGCGCGAAGCCCTGCCCTACCGCCTGTTCTTCCTTTCCGCGATCCTGCTCGGCTTCGGCTCCGGCTACTATCACCTGGCTCCCGACAACAGCCGGCTGGTGTGGGATCGCGCGGCAATGTCGCTGGCGCTGATGTCCTGGCTCGCCGCGATCCTGTGCGAGCGCGTCAGCCTGACCGCCGGGCTGCGCCTGCTGCCGCTGCTGTTTGCCGCCGCGCTGGGCAGCGTGGGCTACTGGGGCTGGAGCGAAAGGCACGGCAGCGGCGACCTGCGCGCCTACGGGCTGATGCAGCTCTACCCGATGCTGCTGATCCCGCTGCTGCTCCGGCTTTATCCGCCGCGCTACAGCGGCGACCGGGATATCCTTGCCGTCATCGGCCTCTACCTGCTGGCCCTGTTGTGCGATTTTACGGATCACCAGATTGCCGCGCTGACCGGCGTGGTCAGCGGACACACCGCAAAACACGCCATCGCCGCACTGGCGATATATTGGGTGGTGGTGCGATTGAGGCGCCGCCGTATTCTGTAAAATCCTGCCCAGAAGATGAGTTACATTGATCCTGAAAGATGCAATTTAGCCACGGATGAACACGGATTGACACAGATGTTTTATCCGTGTTTATCCGTGTAAATCCGTGGCTAACTGAGACTTTTGGATTGATTGCAGATGACGGTTGCGATGAAATGGCATTAGGCGTTTAATCTCGCAACTTGGAAAATGTAATTGAGCCACGGATGAACACGGATTAACACAGATGTTTTGTCCGTTTTTATCCGTGTAAATCTGTGGCTAACTGAATTTTTTAATCAGGATTACCCACCACACAAGCGGAAAACGACCCTATGCCAATCTCAACCCT
>JAUYJO010000097.1 GCA_030700315.1 Gallionella sp. | reverse complement strand
CCTGACGAAGATTTCGTCAGCGCCATTTTTCTCAACGTGTTCGGTCGCGCTGTTCAGGCGGGCGGTCTGGCCTACTGGGCCGGCGAGCTGGCCGCCAAGAGCCGCGGCCAACTGGTGCTGGATATGACCACGTCGGCGCTGACGACCGCCGACGGCACCGACGGTAAAGCCTATTTCAACAACCGCGTGGATGTCTCGAAGTATGCCGTGACCCGGCAGACGGCTTCTGCTGTGAGCCGCAGCGTGAGCGAGACTACGGCGGTGCTGAGCGGCGTGGATGGCGATGCGGGCGGCGTGGTCGGGGCGGTGGATGTTGTCGTGGGGTGGTGATTTATTTTCGTGCGCGCCCTCTCCCCAACCTCGCCCTCTCCCCAACCCCTCCCCCGCAAGCGGGGGAGGGGCTTTTGCTCACTCCCCGTGCCCACGGTTTGGCTCCCCTCGCCCACTTGTGGGAGAGGGGCTGGGGGAGAGGGCGTGGCAGATGCTGCGAGAGAGGGCATGGTAGATGCTGCAAGAGAAGGCGCGCTTTTATAAAAACCTATTTCCCCGTCACCCGACCAAACCCCCGATAGGCATAGCGCTTGCGGTCGATGACTTCCTGGAATAACGCCACGAGTAACGCGAGGCCGACCGATACCAGCATCGCCTGGGTATGAAAGAAGCGATTGTGCGCCGCCCCGCCCCAGGCCATGTCTGCGATCCACTGGCCGAGAAAGTGGGACAGGAACAGCGGGTAGGCGAGTTTGCCCAGCCATTTGTCTGTTTCACTTAACGTGAAACATCGCGCAGCGATACGTTCGCCCCCTCCCCCGCTTGCGGGGGAGGGTTGGGGAGAGGGAACGGGCATGCCCGTTGGTCTGATGCCCAATCTCAGTTGCTGGAGATAGTGCAGCGAAAGAGGAATGAACAGCATCACGCCCAGCAAAACGGCGAAGACATTTTCGTTGGCTATCATTGTCCCCACCGGGAAGAGCAGGAAAAATCCGAGGATGTAGAGCGCGATAACGGAATGGAGTATGCCTTCGGGCAACGATTTTTTTTCGTATATTTCGTGGGCGATGTTGCCAAGTATGAAAACCACGCCGACAAAAAACAAATAGCGGTAGCCGAGGAGATCGCTTGCCTTGGCTTCGCAGGCGCGCTGCGACAGTTTCAGGCAGGCGGCGGAATAGTCGCCCAGCGCGCCGGGCAGGGTCAGCGTCCAGAGATGCAGCAGGGCGAAGGTATAGAGCAGGGCGACGCGCCATTGCTTGCTCGCCCGGAGCAGGAGGGGGAGCAGCAGGTAGAACTGGAATTCCGCCCCCAGGCTCCAGGAGGGGGGAATCACCAGGTTCATTTTGTGTTCGAACAGCTTGGTGTAGTTGTTGGGAATAACCAGCAGCTCCAACAGGTTGATGGGCCGCAGGCCGGCGAGCTTGGGGCTTAGCCAGTAGAACAGGACGCTTGCGGCAAAAACCAGAAGATACGCGGGGTAGAGGCGAATGATGCGGTCGATGTAGAACGCGCGCACCGGGTGGGCGGCTTTGTCGCGGAATCTTTCGTAGGAGAGCGACATCAGGTAACCGCTGATGAAATAGAAGCCGATGACCGCCGAAGTGCCGAGGTTGAACGGCAGGAAGGCACCTTCAAAGTGCGAGTAGGCGACAAAGGCCGCCAGCATGAAACGAAAGCCGCCCATCAAATTCCCTCCAAAAAGAATACGGTGTAGCCGTCCATCTGGCGCATCCGCGCCGGACCTTTAACGTGAAACTCGCGGGCGATGCCTGCATCGCGCAACACGTACAGGGTATCAGGACGCAATGCGCCGCTGGCGATTTCCGCCTCGAGCGCGGCGGCGGCTTCCAGACGGCCCTGTTCGTCGGCGCGCGCCACGTTGCTCACGTTGATCGAGGCGCCGGACAGCGCCGCCAGCCGGGCGAACGGTATCCAGTCGCCGCCCGTCACTTCGGCAGGGTAGACGACGATGCGCCGGTGGCGCTGTGCCGCACTTTCCCAGAGCGGATCGGCAAGGGGGTTCTGATAGGCGGCAGGCCGGTGGAATTTGTCGCGGAATTCGCGCAGTTTGCCGTTCATGTCCAGCGTTTGTACGAGCACGGCCAGCGCCAGCAGCGGCACGGCGGCGCGCGCCGGCCATTGGCGCGCCACGACTACCACCGCCGCGATCGCTGCGAGGTAGGTCAGCGGCCAGACGAATCGGCCACTGGCACGAAAAATAGAGAGCATGCCCAGCATAGTATCCGATAGCGGCACGGCGAACAGCTCTCTCCCGCCCAAGCTGACACGGTTCGACAGCGCGGCGATGAAGAGCGCCAGCGCGACCGCGAGCAGCGGCAGCATAAAACCGGGCAGGCGCTGGCGCCGCCGCAACACCGACACCAGGGCGATACCCGCCAGCAACAGCAGCCCGGCACCGAGATAGGCGAAACCTTCGTATTGCCCCGCCGTGGTCTGCCCCAGCGCGGGCAGAAAATGCGACCATTCGCCCTTGCCGGCGGGGTCGCGCCCGTAGTGCAGGAGAAAGGCGCGCCAGTCCATGGGGTCGAACCAGGTGAGCAGGTTGGCCGAATAGTGGCCGTATCCTTCGGCGGCCAGTTGTTTGGTCGCGCCAACAAAGTAGCCGAGCAGCGCCATCCAGCCACCCAGCAGCAGCGCGCCCAACGCCGCGCGCGCGCCGCCCTGCACAAGGCTCAGCGTTCGGTCAACCGCGACCGCCCGCAGCCACGCCGCACAGAATATCGCCAGCAGCATCGCCAGCAGGTAGGCGTGAACCGCGGCGGCAAGCAACACCAGCGCCAGCCAGCCACGCCCGCTCCATCCGGCCAGATAGCGGTCGATAGCGGCAAGTATGAGCCAGTGCGCCATGAGGGATTCATGGCCGTAGGCGCGCAGCATCATGGCGGGCATGAGCAGCATGAGCAAAGTTCCGAGCGCGCTTGCTGCGACACCGAGGCCGAGGCGGGAAAAAATGCGCCAGGCGAACCAGCCGGTGAGCGCGTGGCATAGCAACATCCACGCGCCAAAATACTGGAAAGTTTCAGGCAGCCAGGGGCTCAACAGCTTGAGCGGGATGGCCAGCAAGGGTAGGGAGTCGGTGAAGACGATCGAGGCTGTCAGCGGCGCGCCAAAGTTTTCTATGCGCCCGAGCGGCAGGCTCCAGGGTTCTCGACGGAAAAATTCCCAGCCCAGATAGTGCTGCGCCGGATCGCCGTGCAGCATCCAGCCGGTCTCGGCAGGGTTGAGGATGGCCGCGCCGTAGAGCCAGAGGAAAAACAGGATGCCAAGCAATAGGCCGCCCCATGCTCCAGTTTGCTTTGTCTGGCTGCGCCAGGTGTTGTTTGTTTGCATGTTTGATTTTGGTGAAACGCCTTTTTCTTACGCCCTTGCCCTCTCCTTAGCCCTTACCCTCTCCCCAACCCCTCTCCCGCAAGCGGGAGAGGGGCTTTTACCTCCTTCGCCTCGAATTCCTTCGCTTCGACTTCCTCAGATCGCGGGCTTTTTGACTCCCCTCCCCCTCTTTACTCCCCTCCCCCGCTTGCGGGGGAGGGGTTGGGGGAGAGGGCAGGGTGAGAGGATGCGATGGTAATACGTATCTGCTCCAGCACGCCATCCAGTTGCTGCATGACTTCGTTATTCCAGAAGCGCAGTACAGTGTACCCTTGGCTGCGCAACCACGTATCGCGGCGCAGGTCGTATGTTATCTGCTCCGCGTGCTGCCCTCCGTCGAGTTCGATAATCAGCCGCTGCTCGATGCAGATAAAATCGACTATGTAGCTGCCCATGGGCTTTTGCCGCTTGAACTTCAAACCCATGAAGCGGTTTGCCCGCAAGTGATACCACAGCCGGTTCTCCGCATCAGTCTGGTGGCTGCGCAGGGTTTTGGCGTTGTCAAGGAGGCTGGTCATTTTATTTTTTCCCATTCCCTCACCCTCTCCCCAACCCTTTGCGTGAAACAACTAGCCATTCGACTAGGCTGGCAAACAACGCCAGCCTAGTCGCTGGTTATCCCACAAGTGGGAGAGGGAGCTTAAACTCCCCTCTCCCGCTTGCGGGGGAGGGCTGGGGAGAGGGTGCAAATAAATAAGTACCTGCGCGAGCTAGATTGGCTCAAAGAAGTCCGGGATACGCCCGTCATGATACGGCAAACGCATGTCGGCAAAACGGATGGGGTGGCGGCAGTGCGGCTGTGCGCACTGAGATTCGAAATGCAATTTTTAGAGGTTCAGGTTCCTCAATGTGATTGGCCGTGTGGTCATCAGCATGGACGGGGCAGCGCCAAACACGAGTTACTGCCCCACCCCGATCAACGCCAGCGCCGCCGCCGTGCTCGTCGGTGTCACCGCCGCTGCAATCGTCATGCCGTTGCTGATCGAAGCCCCAGGCGTGTTGTAGGTCAGCCCGAGCGTCACCGAGAACTGGTTAGCCACGGCAACCTTGTTATCGAGCAAGTCGGCCACCCAGCCGTAGGTGGCGTCGCCTTTTAGATAATGTGCGGAGTTGAGAATTGAAGACACCAGTGAGCCACGTGTTGCCCTTCCGCTGGCAAGTTCACCGCTCCAGTAATTCATTCCAACAGCAGCGGCTCCCTCTGGGCGACCCAGTACGTTGCGGTAAATTACGTTAATAAACTCGCTATTGCTCATCGCAGATGAGAATCCTGTGAGGCTGGCGTTTTGCACGCCTGCGGCGTAGAACGATTCGGCTACCTGATTGATGGTCGATCCTGCCTTGAACCGGTCTATCCAGTAAGCCAACCCATCTGCGGCGGGCACGCGGTTGAAGAAGGCGACATACAGCTCCTGCAACCGCTGCAAATCGGCGGCGGCAATCGATGCCGCCTTGGCCTGGATGGTAAGGTTCACAGTCATATCGGAGAATGTCAGGCGTTCTGCCGAGGTCAGAGTTCTCGTGCCATCGCGTCCGGCTATGAGGTCGGTGACGGTGTAGTTGCCGCCGCTCTGGGTGATCCGGTATTCGCTGCGGGTGCCGGTGAAGGTGGTATTTGCACTCACTTGTACGACTGTGATTGCAATGCTCACATCATCAACCCGAAAACCAGTTGGAGCTGAGACATCGGTAGTAGCAGTAAACTTGAGCTGAACCTCTTGCCCCTTGTAGGCGGAAACATCGACTTGCGCGCTTTGCAGCCACCCGCTCGACGCATCCAGGTTGGACAAGGTTGTTAGCGTAGCCAGTTTGCTGCCGCTTGCCATGCTGTATAAATCAACTGTCATCTTGTCGTACATCATACCGGGAATGGTTTCGGACGTGGTGATCCGATACCAGAACTGCACCATCGCCGTTTGCGCGTTGGCGGGAATGGCGACGTTCTGGTAAATGGCTTCGGCGGCGTTGTCATAACCGCCCAAGTACGCATAGGAGCTGCCGCTATGCGCACTGTTTGCGAAACTAGAAATCAGATAGTAATTTTCACTGGAGTACAAGTTCCAAGATAATGCGCCGCTCTCGAAACCCGGGTTGAGCAGCAGGTTGGTTGCGTTGGCATCGGCAACCGTCACTGCGTAAGAGGCAGTGTTGCCAGTCCCCGCCGAGTTGGTTCCTCTTACGTAATAGGTTGTGGTTGCCGTCGGCGATACAGTGCATGTATAGGTGATATTCCCAGAGCAGGTGCCGCCCGTCCATGTGTAGCTCGTGGCTGCCGGGTCGCAGCTTGCCATCAGGGTTGTGGAACTGCCCGCGACTATGGATGATGGCGCGGCAACCAAGGTGCAACTGGGGGGCGTCACGCTCAAGGCAAAAGTAGCTGTCACACTTTGCGTTGCGTTCATGTTGACGACGCAACTGCCTGTGCCGGTGCAGGCGCCGCCCCAGCCGGAGAAGGTGCTGCCAGCAACCGGGGTGGCAGTGAGCGTCACGCTGGTGCCACTGGCATAAGTCGCGCTGCACGTCGAACCACAATTTACCCCGGATGGGTTGCTCACCACTGTGCCAACGACCTCGCCCAATCTCCCCACGCTCAACTGCACGGGCGCGCTCTCGAAGACTGCCGATACTACGCGGTTTTGTGTCATTTCAATTTCGCACGTCATCGCAGTTCCCGCACAGTCTCCGCTCCAATGCGAAAAGCGTGCGCTGTCGGTATCCATTGCTGCGAGCAGCACCGTATGGCCGTTCGGGTATGATTTTCCACACTGGCTGCCACAATCGATACCGTTTGTCTGATAGTCTGCAGAAATCACACGCCCTCCGCCTCCGGTGCGACTGATGCTCAGTGTGCGTTGTGTTCCTGACTGGTAATTGAACGTCGCCGTCACTTGCGCTGCCTGTGCAAGCGAGACCGTGCATGTTGACTGAGTACCGGCGCAGATACCTGTCCAGCCGCCAAAAGCATAACCGGCACGCGGCACTGCGGTAATCTGAACCGCCTCGCCGGACGCGGCAAGGTACGTACATTGCCCTGCCGAATCATTGCAACGTGTGTTGGCGCTATCGCCTTGCAGCCGGAAATCGACATCGCCGCCGGTTCCAACAAACACATTCAGCGGGAAATAAGCGGGCGTGTAGCTAAAATTTGCCTGAAGAACCAGGTCGGCGGACACCACCAAGGCACATACTTCACCGCTGCCACATGGGCTGGACCATCCCATGAAAGCGTCCAGAGTCCCGCGTACCGGCTGCATGAAAACCATCTGCCCCAACAAATCGCCGAGCGAACAAACCGAAGAGCAACGGCGCGCACCCTGCGCAGTCAGTATCTCGATCTGACCGGTGCCATCAATCGTTAATCTTGGTGCGCTAACCGCATTGGCGGCAGTGGCGAGCATGGACCTTGTTACAGGCTCGGTTCGAGCGACAAGCATGGATGCGCCGCCAGTCGACTGCGCGCCCTCTGCATCCAGATGCACCTGGGCAAAGCGGATGGCCGTGTCTGTGGAGGTTTTGTACCCGACGTAAAGAGTCTCGAACCCAAGTGCCTGCAAATCACCCGGAAAATTGATTGCATGTTCCGCAGTCAAGGTGGCTGTGGCATAGCTGGGCAGGCCGCCCATATTGGCCGAATCAAAGGGAGTAAAATTGCCCCTGCCATTCAGGTAATACAGGCCGTTGGCCGGTGTTGCCCCCAGCACATAGATGGCAGCACTCCTGCCGATATCTTCGGACGCAGGGCGAAGAAGCACCGAGCCCCCATCGATGGAGCCAGCGCTCCGAAAATAATCCGATACGTCAAACAAAACAGTATCGAGCAGTTGACTGTAACTGGCGCCTTTCAGTCTCCACAGATACGTGCTCATCGCATGCTCCTGGAGCGCAAGCGCCTCATACCCATCGCCAGCCCTCATGTCGAGCATAAACGACACCACCTGCGGCACAGATGCATTCGGAATATTCTTGACATATTCGACATTATTGCCCGTCATGAAATCGAAAACACGCTGGTTGCCGGTGTGAACATACGGCCAGTCCCTGGTCATTGCCGTACCACCCAACTTTCCCGTCGCGTAAAGTGCGGCGATTGCCATTTTTTGTTTCGCCAGCAAAAGATTGATCGGATTCAACTTGGAGCCTGATGCTTTCAGCGATTTAAGAGCATTTTTGAAATCTTCCATAAATGCCTTAACAACCAATCCGTGAGTGCTGTAAGGAACCGCATCCCGATAGTTCCGCACGCGGAAATGATTCAGCTTCGTGTACCCGTTAGGCGAATAGGGGGCGGAGTTGAAATAATAAGCCGTAAAATTTTTGTCACCCGCCGCCGGTTGCCCATAGGTATAGATTTGGAGATTGTCGCGAGGCACACCGCGGTCATGCAGGCGCGCGGCATAAAGATTGGCCACGGCTCCCCCCAGGCTATGCCCGGTTACGAAAATCAGGTCGCCATTGGTTGTGGCATTCTGAAGTAGCTGCGCAAGCGGAATCCCGCCAACCAGCGTCGCCGACTCCATGCGTTCGAACGCCTGCATGTATTGCAGGAAACCCTTGTGCGCCTTCCCCTTGGCCGATGACGATGCGAAAGCCGATTCGCTCGAATGCACGAGATTGACGGCCCAATCCTCATGCTCCTGCGACCCGCGAAAACCGATGGTGATGATTTTTCTGGTCTGTCCGCCGATACTGGCCTGCTTTACGCCCACGACCGCCTGCAAAGCCTGCTCTGCGGCAAAAGTTGCATCGGACAGGGTTCTGGTCAAATTTGGATCGTCCACGCGATCATACTGAACCAAGGGCGCAACATCGAAACCCGACGCGCACAATGTGCGCGAATACGACTCGAAATCGTCCTCGTAAACATCCTGCGCAATCGATGCGCCAAACTGCGCAAGGCCGACGTTGTATTTTGCGTGGTGCTTCTGCGCGGTCGTATATTGCACGAGAAAATCGATATTCCCCGGGCGCGGTATGGCAGGGTCATCGATCTGGCTGCAAGCCGTCGTTACAGAAGCGCTCAAGGTGATTGATTGCGCCCGGGTATTGTTTCCCTCGTTACCCTCGCTAACCGTTGCGATATCATCGACAATTGCGCCGAAATAATAGTTACCGGGTAACAACGAGTTGGGAGCAGTGACCGCACCTGTGCATGAAGACGAAGCACCCGCCGCCAGTGCGGACATATTGCAAGTTGTGCCGGAAAAGATGTCGCCGGTTGTGATCGTTGAGTCCGTTGAAAAATAAAATCCTAGTCTATAAGCTCCTGCGCTTGCCGTTCCCTGGTTGGCGACGGTAACTGACATGGTGATCTGCCCTCCGGCGGTTCCGGATGAAGGGGCGGTTAACGCGCTTACTACAAGGTCAGGCAATGTGGTTTGAGCGGCAGTCGCCGTGCCCGTCACGGAGAAACCGCCGGGGCCATAAGAGGCATTCGAACTAATGCCGACCGTTGCCGATTTCTGCCCGGGGGTGGTCGGGGCAAAGATCACATTGATAAAGCAGGCAGCGTTAGGCGAAATGGTTTTCGCGGAACAGGTGTCGGAGGAAATCTGGAAATCGCCGCTGCCCGATGCAATCGCGTTGATCGTGACACTGTTCGTTCCATTGTTGGTCAGAACCACCCGCTGAGATGGGCTTTGCGTGCCCACCGCCAACGAACCAAAATCGAGTGAGCTGTAGTCGAGTGTGTACCCTACGGTTTGGTTGATCCCTGATCCGCTTACAGAAATCGTGCTGGAGTTGGTGGCGTTTGAAACAATTGAAATCGTCCCAGAGGTTGATCCGGTAGAGGACGGAGAAAACATGATACTGATCGTGCAGTTCTGACCAGGCGAAAGCGTTCCCAAACAGGTTCCAGAAACCTGAAAATTGCTGCTGGATGAGGCAATGCTGCTGATTGAAAGACTGGCGTTTCCTGTATTGGTCAGGGTGGCGAATTGTTTAGAGCTACTGGAACCCACAGGGGTGGGAGAGAAGGTGAGGGATGAGGTATCAAGCGAATACGTTAGGGTAGGTGTGACAGTACTGCTAATCAGATTTAGAAAACCTACTCCGCCAGAGCCAAGAACCTGTACCGGGCTATATCGGGTGGTGGTGGTGTTGTCGCCAAGCTGACCTCTTGAATTGAACCCCCAGGCCCACAGGCTACCGTCGGGCTTGAGGGCAACAGTGTGAACGGCTTGTACTGGAGAGGTTCCAGCCGCAATTGCCGTGTAGCCGGTGCCGATTTGCTTGGGTACGTGGCTTTCGGTAGCAATGTTGCCGTCACCAAGTTGGCCATACTCATTCGAGCCCCACGCCCACAGGCTGCCATCGGACTTTAGGGCAACGGTATGAGCACTTCCCGCCGCAATCGCGGTGTAACCCGCGCCAATCTGTTTGGGCACAAAGCTACTGTTGGTGGTACCGTCGCCAAGTTTTCCATACCAGTTCGAACCCCACGCCCACAGGCTGCCGTCGGACTTGAGGGCAACGGTGTGATCGGCACCTGTCGCAATCGCCGTGTAGCCGGTGCCGACCTGCTTGGGCACGTAGCTATCGGCCCCAGTGCCGTCGCCAAGCCGACCACTAAAACCATACCCCCACGCCCACAGGCTGCCGTCGAACTTAAGGGCAACGGTGTAAGCTTCCCCTGCCGAAATCGTCATGTAGCCGTTTCCGATCTGCTTGGGCACGTAGCTTCTGTTGGTGGTACCGTCGCCAAGTTGACCATGCCCATTCGAACCCCACGCCCACAGGCTGCCATCGGACTTGAGGGCAACGGCGTGAGCTTCCCCTGCCGAAATCGTCGTGTAGCCCGTTCCGATCTGCTTGGGTACGTAGATACAGTTGTTGGTGCCGTCGCCAATCCCACACCCCCATGCCCACAGGCTGCCGTCTGACTTGAGGGCAAAGGTGGCATAGTTCCCCGCAGAAATCGCGGTATAGCCAGTGCCAATTTGCTTGGGTACGAGGCTCCTATTGGTGGTGCCATCGCCAAGCTGGCCATCATAGTTGTCCCCCCACGCCCATATGCTACCGTCGGATTTCAGAGCAACAGTATAAGTGCCCCCCGCAGCAATGCGTGGTGTCACAGCCATCGCAGTTGAGGCATACAGAAAAAAAATAATTGTGACGACTCCCGCAAATACGGAATTCACAAAAGAATGATGCCCATTTCTCATAATGCTTCCCCATATACAATAAGGGGCAGTTTCGTCGCATGGATGAAGCCCATCGACAGGGCTGGCTCGCGTAATCCTGAGTGCTTTGGATCGTGCGCATCCCCCCGGATTCCATTGCATTCCATCCGGGCTACGCTCATCACGCTGAATCTGGTCGCCACCAAGCCGTTTCACCATCCCCCGCACGTTATCCACCAGCACCTGAAGCATTGTCTTTCTCCCTTAGATTTCCTGATTACACTATTGCAGCCAGCCCGGCAGTGATTTGCCCACGACAACCGCGACCGTTTCAGGGGTGCGATTTAGCCGCGCGGCATTTGTGGTTTTACAATCGGGGCGCATAGTACGTTGCCCACTCAAAAGATCCATGCGCCCAACTGGCCGGAAAAAGGATTGAGGCAACCACTCCGCTGCGTTTGATGTCGCGCGCATTGCGTGTGTGCAGAGTCAGCCCATGCTCCAGCACGTCGGCAAGGCGCAGTCCGATCCGTTCCGCTTGAACGGTGTCGCGCGGGTGTATTCCAAAGTGGTGGTTCACTTTAAAAACAAACCCCCTCCAACTCCCCCTTGTCAGGGGGAGAGCCATCATGCTCCTCCCATGGCAAGCATGTCCTGAGCTTGTCGAAGTGGGGGGATGGGAGGGGTTTGGGGTTGCCCTCCACTTTCAAATGTTCACGTATAGCGCCGTCTCAAGCGCTCGATGCCTTGCCTGATTTCACCGACAACCCACACTGTGAGAAACAAATCTTCCGCCTCACAATTGGCGCACCAAGTCTTGACGCCACTCTCCGCCCGCTCACCCTTTTGGAGTTCGGACAGAATGTTGGTGTCAATCAGGAAACCCATTCCGGCGCCTCCCCGCCAAAATCTCGCGGACACGCCAGTATTTAAAAATAGTGGGCGTGCAGAGGCTTTCACCCTTTCTACCGCGAGTGGAGAGGGGTTATTGCTTGGCGACAACCACTTTCGAATGCATCCCATGGCGACTCTCTGAAACATCGAGGGCGCAGATTGCACCATTTTCCAAGTAATGCCTATATGCCGAAATACATAGTTATTTCGGGTAGCCCTTTCGGGTTACGTGTATCTCTAAAAATTGTTCGTTCATGCTTTGACAAGCTCAGCGCGAACGGTAACCAATTGATTTGCATAGTGCCAGTTCGTACTGAACTTGTCGGAGTGCAATTTTTAGAGGTTCCTAAACCGGACAAGCCGGAACCAAAAAGGCGGCAGCTTTCGTCGGATGAGCGCAGCGTTAACCAATGACTTGGCCGTCGTTCTTTGACGACCTAGTCAGATGGCTATGCAAAGCTATCCGACATGGATTTGTCGGAAGGCGCTGCGCTTTTCCGACCTACAACGGCTGGGTGAAACAACTAGCCATTCGACTATGCCGCAAACGACCGCAGCCAAGCCTGTCCTGAGTCTGTCGAAGGGTCGCTGGTTATCCCGCGAGGGGAGAGAGGGTGCTTAAACTCCTCTCCCCCGCTTGCGGGATAACCAGTGACTTAGCTGCAGTTTTTAGCAGCTTAGTCGAATGGCTAGCTGTTTCATACAGAGGATTGATGAGAGGGGGCGGGCATGGTATTTCATTATCGAGTGCGGCAACGACGCCATGCCCGTTAGGGAGAGGGAAAACCGTTGAGAAAACCAGATTTTTACGTGCGCACCCTCTCCCCCAGCCCCTCTCCCACAAGTGGGCGAGGGGAGCGAAGCGGGGGCTTCAACTTGCTGAACTTCGTGGCTAATCAGGATCCCCGAACACTTCAGAATACGACCCCTGCCATTACGCCAGACCAAGATTGCGCGCCACTTTGTCCAGTGCGTCGTCGCTGGTGATCAGCCGCGCGCCGTGCCGTTCGGCCAGCGCCAGGTACAGCGCATCGTAGACGCTCAAGCCATGTGCCTCCGCCAAGGTGCATGCCGGCAAAATCAAATCGGCATGCCCGCAAAAGCGGATCGGCAGCGACCCAACCGCTTGAAGAAGCTCGATCAGTTCCTGTGCCGTCAGCTCACTCCGTCGCCGCTTACGCAGCAACACATTGGCCGCTTCCGCCAACAACAGCTCCGGCGCCAACACCAGCTCCGCGCCGCTGGCCGCCTGGTTGAAGGCAGTTTCAATCTGCGGATGCAGCGGACCATCGGGCACATACAAACGAATCAGCGCCGAGGTATCGATCACCCACATCATCTTGCGCGATCCTGTCGCACGTCTTCCACCGTATCGCCCAGGCTGCGCCCTGTCAGCCGCACCCGCCACGCACGCGCCTCCGCCAGACCGGAACCTGCGGCCAATCTGGCTTCCCGCTCGATCATGCAGCGTACCTGTTCCTGCATGCTGCGGTGGTTGGTCGCCGCCATTATCTTCAGCGCCTCGTAAACCTCATCGGGCAGATTGCGAATGCTCAATGCTTTCATAACAACCTCCTTGCTATCATATTGCAGTCGTCATTATGACAGCATATCGCCATTACAACCAAGGTCGCGTAGCACGGATAAAGCGCAGCGGAATCTGGGGGTAGGTGGTGAACGAAACCGCTTTTCCCGGAAGAACAAAGAAAAATCTCGTGGGTGTTAGCGCCAGGCCAGCAAGGCGATGCCCGCCACGATCAATGTCATGCCGGCGATTTTGGCCAAGGGCAGCGATTCGCCAAACAGGGTAACCGCTGCCATCGCGATCAACAAAAAGGTGGCGCCGGCCATCACGGGTGATGCGACGGATAGCGCGTTGACGGCGAGCACGCGTATGGTGAGAAAGAAGCTGGCGCCATAGAGCGCGAGGGCGAAGATCACCCACGGCGAAAAATAGGTCGAGGTGTCGGCATTGCGCTTCAGGGCCACTTGGGCGCCGACGTTGCAGAGAACGGCCAGGAGAACGATCAGGGGTTCTTTCATGGCTCCTCGCGGCATGGTTCATCGCGGCGCTGCGGCTTGAGGATGTAGGCGGGGCGATGTTTGAGCTCGTCGTAGATGCAGGCCAGATAGTGGCCGATCACGCCCAGGCTGACCATCAGTACGCCGCTGGCGATCACGATGAGGAGGATCACCGTAGTGAAGCCGTCCAGCGCTTCGCCGCGCCATTTTTGCACTAGGCTGGCCGTGCCGATGACCATGCCCAGCAGGAGCATGGCCGCGCCCAGCCAACTGACGATGTGCAGGGGTATCGCGGAGAAGGCGGTCAGGTTGTCGATGGCGTAACGCAGCAGTTTGAAGGTTCCCCAGCGCGATTTTCCGCCTTGGCGGGGCGGCACGGAAAAGGGGATCTGGGCCAGCGGATGCCCGAGCCAGGCGATCAGGCCGCGAAAGAAGCGGCGGTTTTCGGGGAGAGCGCGGTAGGCTTCCACCACAGAACGATCCAGCAGTTTGAAGTCGGAGCGCGTGGCGAGATCGAATCCGGAGGAGCGGCGGAACAGCGCATAGAACAGCCAGGCGAACAGGCGGCTGCCCGCGCTTTCGGCACCGCGATCCTGTTTGACCGCCTCGACTACCGCAAAACCCTGGCGCCACAGTGCGACCATTTGCGCGATGAGCGCCGGCGGGTGTTGCAGGTCGGCATCCATGACGATCACCGCCTCGCCGCCAGCATGGTCCAAGCCCGCAAGGATGGAGGCTTCCTTGCCGAAATTGCGGGTGAAGGCGACCAGGCTGACGCGCGGGTCGTGCGCGGAAAAACGCAGCACTTCGGCGGCGGTGTCGTCGGTCGAGCCGTCGTCGATAACAATGGCTTCAAACGCAAGGTCTGCACCGGCTTCTGGCACCGCAGCGAGAATGGTGGCGAGGTTGGCATAAATCGCCTCGCCTTCGTTGTGTGCGGGGATGACTAGGCTGATTTTTTTAGGCACGGCGACACCCTCTCCCCCAGCCCCTCTCCCGCGCGCGGGAGAGGGGAGTGACAGGCCTTCTCATTGAGGTTCCACTTTTTCACATCATTGAGGTTCCATCCTCTCACATCATTGATGCTCCACTCTCTGGCGCAAGCGGAAGTGGGAACACTTAGCTCCCCCCCAACACAAGCGGAAGTTGGCACATTTGACCCCCCTCTCTCGCTTGCGGGAGAGGGGCAGGGGGAGAGGGTAACGCAGTAGTCACTCATACGAACGCGGCAAAGGATTGGCCAAGCCGTCAATGAGGTTCAGCAAACGGGCGGACAGCAGCGGCCAGCGGCGGGCTTCGCGCCAGCTTGTGGCGCGCGCTTCTTTGCTGGCGAGTAGCGCTGGGTCGGCAAGTAGCGCGGCAATGCCTGCGGCGATCTGTTCGGGTGCGGTTCCGGGCAGGGTCTGTACGATTTCTTCCACGTCGCCAAATATCGGCAGAGGGGTGACGGCAACTGGGCGCCTTGCGGCGATGCCCATGCGCACGGCCGCACTCGACGATTCCTGGGTGTACTGGTAGGGAAAAACGATCAGGTCGGCCATTTGTAGCCAGTTCAGGCTTTCCGCATCCGGCAGATAATCGGTGACCAGCGTGACCCTGTCATTCATCCCCAGCTCGGCGATGAGATTTTCGCAGGCAAATTTTTCCTGTGCCGAATCCGGGATCGGGTAGAGCGCGTTCACCAGGAGAAGATGGATATCCTTCAATCCGGCCACGGCGCGGATCAGCGCTTGCAAACCCTTGGGCGGCAGCAGGAAGCCGTAACTGGCGACGATGCGCTGGCCGCTCAGGCCGCGCGCGGCCTTGAGCGCTTCGACGTCCGCCGGGGGCTGGTCATAAACGCCATGCGGGAAATAGACGACGTTGTCCACCAGGCCAAATCCCTTGAGGCGGTTGAGGTCGTCGAGGCCATGCACGTAAAGTCGGTCCGCTTGGCCCAGCGGCGCGGAAATATCGGAAAGCGTGCGCAACTCGGCGCCATGGTATACATCCGTCGTGGCATGAAAGAAGCAATGCACGGCAACCCCGGCAGCCTTCATGCGTTCGATCAGGCGCGCCAGCACCGGCAGGCCGAAGAAGCCGAAGTTGTACTGGATGACCAGCGCGCCTATGCCGCGCGCCAGCACTTCGCTGCACAGGTCGTCCAGTGTTTCTTCGCTGCTTGCGTTCCAGCAACGCACGACGTTTTCCTGGTCCTCGCCATTCAGGCTGGCGCTGCGGTTGGCGAGTATCGTCAGGCGATCGGTCGGTAGCGCGGCGCACAGGTGCGCCGAGTAAGCGGCGATGCCGCACCGGGTGTTCCAGGTGGTGAGCCAGCCGATGTGCGGTTCCTCGCGCAGCATGGGCATGGCTTGCACGGCAGCCACGGCTTGTTCGGTTTTTTCGGCGACACGGGCCCAGGTGAAGTCGGCGAGCACACGCTCGCGTGCAGCGCTTGTCCGTTTATCGAGGGCGCTCTGGTCTGCGAAGCGCACCTCGCGCAGCAGGCGCGCAAGGTCTCCCACGTCCGGCTCGGCCCAGGCGGAATGCTCGATGCCGAGATGGGTGCGCGCGGCGGCAAAGCGGTAGTCGCACAGCCAGGCGGTTTCTTCCGTGCAGAAGCTGGTTTGCCCGCCCCAGCCGGTGGCGATCACGGGTAAGCCAAACAGCATGGCTTCGGCGGCGGGCAGCCCCAGTCCTTCCGCCCGCGAAGGCAGGACGAAAGCGTGGCAGGCGCGATACAGGGAAACCAGTTCGGTATCGGGTATATCTTCGTTGATGAGCACGACTTCCGGGTAGGCGGGGTCGCTGGTACGCAACTCGGCAAGTTGACGAGGCACGTCGTTGTGCGGGTTGGGAAAGGTCTTGATGACCAGCGCGACGTCTTCCGTGGCTCGGAACGCCTTGCCGTAGGCGGCCAGCAGCGCATCCACGCCTTTGCGCGGAAAACAGGAGGATACATGCAGGAAACGGAAGCGCTTGCTGCCCAGGTCGCGATCCAGCGGCTGCGGCAGGTCAATGGGCTTGGCAAAAAGCCGCCCATGATAATTAGGCTCGCTATGCCCACCCCTCTCCCCAACCCTCTCCCGCAAGCGTGAGAGGTGGCGAACGAATCGCTTCGCGAGTTTCACATTAACGAGGTGGTCGGCTCCGCCGCCCACCACCGCCATCGGCACGCGCACGCCGCTGTCGCGCAGTATTTTTTCCACCAGCGGGGAGAGCACGGTAACCAGGTCGAGTTTACTGTTGAACCATTCGACGTATTGCGGCGGAAAGGCGGATTCCTCCCAGCCATAGGAGTGCATCGCCCGCACCACTCCGAGCATCCCGCCAGTGCGCGGCGGATAGCAGAAGCGCAGGCTGACTTCGGGGATGTCCGGCTTTCCCGCACGCTCCGCCATGCGCGCAGAGGTGGGGTGGGCGGCCAGAAAGTTTGTATCGGGCGGAAAATCTCCGCTACCTTCCATGCTGCGCAGGCCTACGTCGTAGCCGCGTTGTTGCAAAGCGTCTGCCAGGTGCCGGTTGACGACGGCCAGGCTGTAGCTGGAATCGAACGGCCCTTCGATGCGCCAGTAGGGCTGGGCCGGTGCAGTTTTCTCCGGCATCACGGGGACGTTTTCCACGCCCAGCGACTTGAGAAAATCCGCCAGTTGGCACCTGACCCCGGGGTAGGCGAAGCGTTGCAGGTTGGCGCGCTGGCCGGCTATCATGCGGCGGCGCAGGCCAGGCTCGGTTGCGATCAAATGCAGGAGCGCGGCGATCCGGGCCGGTTCCTGGCTGTCCACCAATAGGCCGCCCTCCCCCATGGTGTCCGGAACATTGCCGGCCGCATACGCGACGACGGGCACGTCGAACAGCATGGCCTCAATCAGCGGCATGCCAAACCCTTCGTGCTCGCTCATGCAGACGAACACGTCCGCTTCGCGGTAGTAGCCATATAGCTCTTCGTCCGTAACCTTGCCCGGCATTTCTACCGCATCCGCGATGCCCAGCGCTGCCGCCTTGGCGCGCAGTGTTTCCGCAAATGATGAGCTGGTGGCTCCCCCTGCAAGGATGAGGCGGGATGGGCGCGTGAAAAAATGGCAAAACTCGGCGTAGATGTCGAGCAACAAGTCCTGGCGCTTGTTTTCGCAAATGCGCCCGACGAACAGGATGTTGAAGGTTTCGTCATGCCCGGCGCCTATTCCCCCGCTTGCGGGGTTGGGGTGCAGGTTGGGGGTGATCCATGGCGCGGACAGCACCCGCTCGCAATCCACCAGCAAAGGCAAGATTACCGGAGTTGCATATCCGTTCTCGCACAGTTCCGCGCTGTTCAACTCCGAATCGCCAATGGCGCCGGCAAAGCCATCTTTCCAGCGCCCGAGCTGCTCTCGCCCAAGGCGGCTCAAAAACCGCAAAGGACCTTCCGCAGGGAGCAAATGCTCCGGCGTGATGTTGTGATAGACGAGAACTTTAGGGGTTTTCAGGCGATGCAGCCATGCGTCGTTTTCATATCCGAGGCTGTGGTGGACAAGCAGTATTTGCCCGGAGGTGTCGCAAAAATTGGCGGATGGTTTGATTATTCTATTTAATGCACGAGGGATGTGGTCGCAATAAATTTCCGATTCATATCCCAGCGAGCGCAAAATTCTCTGCGCGTACAGCATGCCGTTGGTGATGCCATCGCCAGCGTCACAGCAGGGATGGAACTGGTGTATGGCGTCAATTTTCATGGTGTTTGTGAGCCAGTAAAGCATAATCCTGCGGGCCGTATATAAGGTCATTGAAACGGCGCGCGAGTTCGTTTTCCTCCGCTACGCGGAAGCTGTCCGGATAAGGGTTGATCCGCAGGATGTCCGCCCGCGCAAAACCGCGCTGAAAGGCCAGGAATTGTGCAACCGGCGGCGGAATAGGATGCAGGTGGGTGGGGTCATAGTAAAAATTGCAAGCGCCTACCTGTAAATTTTCCGGATTGGGCGTCTCGAATATGGCCATTCCGCTGGGGCGCAGAACCCGCAAAACCTCGTCAAATAACACAACCAGGGATTCCAACGGTAAATGTTCGATCACATGAAAAGCACTGACCACATCAAGGCTTTCAGCCTGCAAGCGGCTCAGATGAGCGAGCGCGTCGCCATGCTCGACAACCAATCCGCGCATATGGCAGTGCTCGGCCATTTCTTCGTTTTGATCAACACCCGAGGCAGCATAACCTGCCTCCGACAAGAGCTCCAGCCATTCTCCACGGCCGCAGCCGATGTCTAAAACCTGAAGCCGCGCCCTCCCGGAAGCCATCTGAGACAGGTAAGGGAGGTAAGCTCGCAGGCGCGATTTGATGCTTTCCCTGTCGCCCCTGAAGTGATTTTCGAACAACAGATAAAAGGACGGCGGCAAGGTGTTGCCAGTTTCTTGTTCTTGCAGCAAGCTGCGTTTTCCTTCTTGCTCTGATGCTGCGGATGATATTTTGATCAAACGCCGCTCCAGGCTTCCTGCCGCCACAGTCAGATCGGCAAGACGATTGCCCTGCTGGCTCTCTACACGCTGCACTTCCCCGTCGACCCGCTGCACTTCCCCGCCGACCCGCTGCACCTCCCCGTCGACCCGCTGCATTTCCCCATAAACCCGACTCTGAAGCCGATCTGCAGCCGTCAAGGACTCGCTGCGGTATGATTCCAGTTGACGTTGCATTTCATCGATGTGTTGCCGCAGCAACATGAGCTCATGCAGGGTCTGGCTACGGAATCGCCCCAGCCGCACCAAGCTGTATACCCATTGCGCGAAAGTGCCTATCCACGGCAGCAAGCGCACTCTCGTGCGCCAGCCCAAGCCTGGTGAGATGAGTTTACGCCACAGACGAAATGCACGCTTCAGGAAAATACCTATGATGGGTATGGTTTTAAGATGGGTTTTCATGCGAGCAGCCATTGCTCCCTGCTGTGCCTGGAATCTCTTCCTTTCGTCCGGCATAATCAGCGCTTCGGCTCGGCGACGATGGTCGACGACCCATGTTATTTTCTCATCGAGCAGGGCTGAGTCTATTTGCGGATTGTTTGGTTTTATCATTTTTAAAAATAGCGTTCCATGTTCTTCTCCCCAGCCCTCTCCCTCCGCTGCGCTCCTCACCCTCCCGCCTGCGGAATAACCAGCGACTTGGCTACGGTCGTTTGCAGCCTAGTCGAATGGCTAGTTGTTTCACCCAGAGGGCTGGGGAGAGGGGATAAGAACTCCACAGGCAGTGGCAGCATGTCCAGCACCAAGCCTTCCCCAGGCAGTTCGATTTCTTTCTGCAATTTCCAGTCCAGGCCGAAGATCATCAATTTCCCGGAGGTGAAATCTCGCTCCCCCCTCTCCGCCAGCTCGGAAATGCCGACACAGCGGATGTCACCGTCAAAGGCAATGCCGCGCGGAAAACCTCCAGTTTGCAGCATAAACCCGTGATCGCCAAGCAACTTCCCTTCGCCGGAAGAGCAGGTGAATAGCTGTCCGTTTTCGCGCCAGATGTTGTGTCCGCAATTGCCGATTTCGATGCGCTCCACGAGTTCACGCGTGTGGAGAGAAAAAGCCAGCAGTTCGCTGGCGCCACGGTTGTGCGCCAGTATCCAGACCCGGTCGCGATCAAACATGAGCGAGTTGAAGTGATTCGCGTCGCACGGCCCATCAGTGCCGGCTCCGAGCGGATACCATTGTTCCCAGCGCTCGCCATCAAACAGTGCGATCATGTTATCGAAGGAGCAGGTCGCCCACAATTTGCCGCCATGCCAGGCAATCTCATGCATGTCCCGCAGCGAAAAAGGGGCACACAAACTTCCGCAAGACTTTAAATTGTTATCAAATATCAGAATTTCGCCGCGTTCGTCGTGTTGCGAAATTGGCGACGATACCAGGCGGTTGCGCGCCGCCACGTAAATCTTGTCGCCGTTCCGTGCGATGCCGTAATACAGGCCGCGCCCACGGTCAATAGTGCATAACTCCCCGCTATCCGTGTCAAGCGCGAGGATGGATTGCGATGTGGTCAGAAGTAGATACATAAAATAAAATTCTCGCGATAAAAATGCAGGCCCTACCCATGAACCTCAAGCACGCAGCCGTTTAGCTCCCCTCCCCCGCTTGCGGGGGAGGGGTCGGGGGAGAGGGTGCTGACGCTGCGATAAACTTGTTGCTATGCCAACACCCTCTCCCCCAGCCCCTCTCCCGCGAGCGGGAGAGGGGAGCTAAAGCGGTGAACCATAGTCGGCTGAACTTTGTAGCTGATCATGCATCTCCTTATACCCTCCGTATCTGACATTGTGGATCAAGGTTGACTACCCCGCTCCAGACGATGGTATCCATATTTTTTAAGACCATGAATGCTTTGGCGTCCTGCGTCCGCGCCAGGGTTTGCCGAAAATCGCCCTCGCCTGCGCCGTCTTCAGCCACACCGGCAGTGATTGTATAGTCTCCTGCGGCCAAACCTGCCTTGAAAGTGAATTCCGCCACGACTTCTTCGCCACCCCGGACGGCGCCGATGCTGTGACGCATGCAATAGGTATTGGTCATAAAGACCGGTTCACCACGCACGTTGCGTATTTGAAAACCGATATGGGGATCCTGGCATTCCTCCGCAAACGCCACCCGCACGCGGACGGTTGCCTCGCTTTCGCTGATCATTGCGTCAACCGGGTGGCCTTCGACGCATAGATCAACGGCTCGAATAGCTACACCGGGCCTACCGAACGATCCGATTGCCGAACCTTCCTGTCCTCCACCTGATCCAGCCTGAGCTTCTCGCACATTGCCCTCATCAGGCTTGGCGGGCGGTCTGCTTTCGACAATGCTCACCTGTTCGGGTTGTCCGTTGCGTTGATGCAAAACCTGCGCATTGTACAAATCGATGACCTCTCTCGGCGAACCGTCGAGGACGATGCGGCCCGCGTTGAGGAGTATGGCCCGGTCACATAGCGAATAGACCGTGCTCAAGGCATGCGAAACAAAAAGCAAGGTGGTGCCCGCCTCGCTATAGGCGCGTATTCTCTCGAAGCACTTCTGCTGAAAAAAAATGTCGCCGACCGAGAGGGCTTCATCCACAATAAGAATTTCCGGGCGAAACGCGGTGGCCACGGCGAAAGCCACCCGCACCTGCATGCCGCTGGAGTAAATGCGCACGGGCTGGTCGAAGTATTCCCCGATTTCGGCGAAAGATTCAACACCGTGCATGGCCTGCTCTATTTCCGCATGGCTAAAACCCATCATCCCCAAACCATGATAAGCGTTTTGCCGCCCGGTGAATTCCGTGTTGAACCCCATGCCCAGTTCAAGTATGGCAGCGATGCGTCCATTGACCTGCACCCGCCCCTCGCTGGGTCGCTGGGTGCCGGTGATGAGCTTGAGCAGCGTGCTCTTGCCCGCGCCGTTCTGGCCGATAATCCCCACAGTTTCACCGGCGGATAGGGTGAAGCTGGCATCGCGCAGCACCCAATGTTCCGCCACCGGCTTGACCGGCAAGCCGAACCAAGAAAACACCCTGCGCCACTGTGATTTGTACTGGCGATAGGCTTTGCCAAGAGCCTCTACGCGCAATGCTGGCTGGCTCATAGCGCATCCACCATTTCGGCGCTGGCGCGGCGAAACAACAGCAGGGAAAAACCCAACAACACCATCCCGAGAACGGCCACCATGAGCAGCCCCTTCCATTCGGGCGCGCGGTTATATACCAGTACGTTTTGATAGGCTGTGGCCACATGGTACATGGGGTTGAACGCGAGCCAACCACGGTAATTTTCCGGAATCATGCCGGACGAGTAAACGATGGGGGTAAACCAGAAGGCGAACTGCAACACGACAGGCACAACTTGGCCGATGTCGCGCATAAATACATTAAGGACACCCAGCACAAGCCCCATACCAAGAGCCAGCATGATGGTAATGACAAACAACAACGGTAGCCACAGCACATCCGCGCCCGGATAGTGTCCCAGCAAAGCAAAGATGAAGACGATCGAAACCAGCAGCAGCGCGTTGTTGACCAGCACCGAGCCGGTAACAATGAGCGGCAGACTGATTTTGGGAAAAGCCACTTTTTTCATGAGATTGCCGTTGTCGATAAAGAGAGTCAGGCAACGCGATACGATTTCTGAGAACAGTGACCAAGCCAGTATGCCGGCGCAAAGGTAGATGGCGTAAGCGAAGCGATTATCTATGCCCGGCAGCTTCGCGGATAGCACCGCAGAAAGAACCAGCGCGTACATGAGCACCTGGGCGAGCGGATGCAGAATCATCCATGCGCCACCGAGCTTGCTGCGGGCGATGCGCGCGCGGAAGTCGTTACGGATAGAGGAAAAAATAAAATTACGGAAGCGCCAAGCGGCGAGCAACATGCCTTTCATTGGTAATCTCATTTTGTCCCCCGGCATGGCGGGGGAATTTTCCATTAAGCAGGTGTTTTCCCGCTTCGTCGCACAGCGACGAAGACCACACCCCACGGGGTTTCTGAACAAATTTTCTTGCTAATGTCCCAGCCATGCTTGCCCATTAGCTCCCTGAAATAGGTCTCTTGAAACCCGAGTTCGCACCAACCGAACTTCCGTATCGCCCATAGGGACTCTCCATCCAAGCGAAAGCCCCAGGGAATCGGAAAATCATCCGTAATCGGCTCGGCTGCGAATACGATTCTCCCCCCAGGAGAGATTACCTTATCCAGACCCTCGATTAACGAATGATGATCCGCGCAGTGATGGAAACACTCAAAAAATAATACTGCATCCCACTTACGCTGAACTTGGTGAACCAGCTGAAAATCACCCTGAATCGTTTCGATATTCAGCTGCTTCCGCCTTCCTCGTTCAGCAACCAGTTCCACAAACCGCTTTTCGATGTCTACAGCAGTCACCTTGTAACCCATGCGTGCAAGCCAAACCGTTGTATTTCCCCAACCTGGGCCAAATTCCAAAATACTGGATTTCGGTGGCAGGTCAAGCGTACGAATTAGATGCCCTATGGCGATCAAGTGATTGCCAACAGTATGGGGGCTTTCCGTATAAAAAGGGAATGGCCTGTCAGCCGCAGCTTGCACATCAAAGGCTGATACCTCGTTGCTTGTATCATACGATTTGCCATGCAGGTATTCGTACAGTGCAAACTGCCGTTCGTAATAGGCCTTCGAATAGGGATCCTTGGGGAGATCATGCGTAAACTCCATCGCAAAGGTAGTGAAGACCCGACGCAGCTCGTCGTCTGAAATAGCTGCAGCAGCATCAAGTTCCAACAAAATCTCATCCAGCGCGCTCAACGACGACACAAGCCTGAAATAACTTTCACTTGATGCGGATGCCTCTATTGGTGAGGGCAATACCACTATTGATGCGGGCATCTCGATCAAACCCGCATTGTGGTAGCCAACAACCTTGGCTTTAAGGCTGCACATCAACCTGTTGCGCTTTACAGGCGTTGGCAGCGCCCGCCAAACGCTTCGCAAGGACGGCCAGAGCCCCCCCAGGTAACCATGTTGAGTCAAATCATTTCCCCTTGATTTCAGGCAACTACACTCCCGATTAGCCACAAAATTCAGCAAGTTGCAGTTCACCGTTTGGCTCCCCTCGCCCGCCAGTGTGAGAGGGGACTGCTGAACTTTGTGGCTAATCGGGACAACACTTCAGCTTTCTGGCATCTCCGCAGCAACCCGCCCATAAACATCTTCAAATCTGACAATGTCATCTTCGCCCAGATATTCGCCGCTTTGCACTTCGATCATGACCAATTCCAGAATGCCGGGATTTTCCAGGCGATGTTTGTGCCCGGCGGGAATGAAAGTGGATTCGTTGGTGTTGACGAAAATTTCCCGTTCGCCGTTGACCACCCGGGCCATGCCGCTAACCACGATCCAGTGTTCGCTGCGGTGGTGGTGCATCTGCAGGGAGAGCGAGGCGCCCGGTTTGACGACGATGCGTTTGATCTTGAAGCGGGCGCCGTCTTCCAGCACCGTGTAGGTTCCCCACGGGCGCGAGACGGTGCGGTGCAATTTGTAGCTTTCGTGCGATTGCAGCTTTAACTGTTCGACAACTTTTTTCACGTCCTGGACGCGGTCGCGGTTGGCGACCAGCAAGGCGTCGGGTGTGTCGACGATGATCAAATTTTCCAGGCCGACGGCGGCGACCAGCCTGTCCTCGCTCTGGATGTAGGTGTTGCCTGTGTCCACCAGTATCGCTTCGCCGACCACCCGGTTGCCCGCCGCATCGGGGCGGGTCAAATCGCTGACTGCGCCCCAGGAACCGATGTCGCTCCAACTGAAATCGCTTGGAACCACGACAACATTTTTCGAATGCTCCATGATGGCGTAATCGATGGAAATGTCGGGCACATGCGCAAAAGTCGCCGGGTCAATTTCCAACATTCCCGTTTTGGCGTCGGCCTTTGCGCGGGTGCTCTCCCAGCAGGCCAGCGCGGCCTGGTGCAACTGCGGCGCATGGCTGGCCAGTTCGCGGAGAATGGTACCTGCCTTGAAGCAGAACATGCCTGAATTCCATAGATAGCGTCCGGTGGACAGGTATTCCACGGCGATTTCACGGGTGGGCTTTTCCACGAAGCGCAGGACGGCGCGAGCGTTTCCCTCTACCCCCTGCGGTGATGGGGTGGCTTGGATGGGGTCGCCACATTCGATGTAGCCAAATCCTGTTTCCGGTCCGCTGGGCACAATGCCGAATGTGGCCAGGGCGTCGCCTCGCGCCGCACGGCAGGCGACATCCACGGCGGCGGAAAAAGAATCGAGATTGCCGATCAGGTGGTCTGCGGAAAGCACCAGCATGAGCGCATCCGGGCCGTGCTCGGCAACTATTTTCAGCGCGCCCAGCGCGATGGCGGGCGCGGTGTTGCGGCCAAACGGTTCGAGCAAAAAGGTTGGCTTGGCGGCAGTTTGGTTGACGGCGGTCGCGTACTCATCCTTGGATTTGAAATAGTATTCGCGGTTGGTGATGGTCAAAATTTCTGTTACGCCGGACAAACCCGCCGCGCGCAGAAAAGTCTTTTGCAGCAGGCTTTGTCCATCGGCCAGTTTCATGAAGGGCTTGGGGTGCGCCTCGCGGGACACCGGCCAGAGCCGTGTGCCGGCACCGCCGGAGAGAATGACGGGAATGAGCATCGCTTATTCTTTCTCCACGCGCCGCATGTCCGCATCCACCATCAGGGTAATGAGTGTCTCCAGGCTGGTTTGCGCCTCCCAGCCCAGCCCGGCTTTGGCTTTGGCCGGGTTGCCGAGCAGAATGTCCACTTCTGCCGGGCGGAAAAATTTGTGGTCGATCACCAGATGATCTTCGTGGTTCAGCCCCACATGGGCAAAGGCGATCCGGCACATTTCCCGCACGGTGGTGGTGCGCCCGGTGGCGATGACATAGTCGTCGGGCTGTTCCTGTTGCAGCATCAGCCACATCGCTTCGACGTAATCGCCGGCAAAGCCCCAATCGCGCTGGCTTTCGATGTTGCCCAGGCGCAGCTCTTTCTGCTTGCCTTGCTTGATGCGCGCCGCCGCATCGGTGACTTTGCGCGTCACGAATTCGATGCCGCGCAACGGCGATTCGTGGTTGAACAGAATGCCGCTGCTGGCGTGGATGGCGAAACTCTCGCGGTAGTTGATGGTCATCCAGTGGCCGTAGAGTTTGGCCACGCCATAGGGGCTGCGGGGGTAAAACGGTGTGGCCTCGTCCTGCTTTTCGGCCTGGATCAAGCCAAACATTTCGCTGGTAGATGCCTGGTAGAAGCGCGCCTTGGGGTTGACGATGCGCAGGGCTTCCAGCATGTTGGTGACGGAAACACCGGTCACTTGCGCCGTCAACAACGGCTGTTCCCAGGAGGTGGCGACAAAGCTCTGCGCACCGAGGTTGTAGACTTCACCAGCCTGGGATTTTTCCATGGCGCGTATCAGTGAGGACAAGTCCGTCAGGTCGCCGTTGAGCAGTTCCACTTGCGCTTCGATACCGAGTTCACGCAGACGCCACAGGGTGTCCGTGCCGCGCCGCGCGATCAAACCAAATACTCGATAGCCCTTTTCCAGCAACAGTTTGGCAAGGTAAGCGCCATCCTGCCCGGTGATACCGGTGATCAATGCATGTTTAGCCATTTTTTAGTTTCCGTTCCCAATAAGTCAGATTATCCATCAGTGATTGTTCCAGCTCAATTTCCGGCTGCCAGCCGGTGGTGTGGTGCAATTTATCATAGTTGCCATAGACCCGCCTCTGCTCGGAGGCGCGCAGGCGCGCAGGATCCTGGCGAATATCGGCCGTCACCTTGGCCAGCGCGAGCAGGCGTTGCAATATTTCGCGGATGGAGCGTTCCCTGCCGGAGCACACGTTATATATTTCGCCGCTGCCGCCAGCGCAGGATAATAGCATCAGGTAGGCCCTGACGACATCGCGCACATCGGTAAAATCGCGGGTGACGTCTATATCGCCCACGCCCATTTCGGGGCGGCTGCGTCCGAGTTTGATTTCCATGATCTGCCTGGCAAAATCGGAAACCACGAACTGTTCGCTCTGGGCGGGGCCGATATGGTTGAAGGGGCGAACCATCACGATATCCAGGCCTTCCGTCTGGCTCCATTGGTAGCACAGCGCTTCGGCGGCCACTTTGCTGACCGCGTAAGGGTTTCTGGGTTTGAGCGGGGAATTTTCGCTGAGTGGCAGAGCCTCGGGAGCGACCAGCCCGTAGGTGTCGCCCGAGCCGACAAACAGAAAGCGGCCGTTGAAGCCGCTCAGCTTCAATGCCTGCAATAAATTGAGCGTGCCGAGAAAATTGATTTCAAAAGTTTCGCGCGGGTTGCTGAAAGACGCGGGCACAAAGCTCTGCGCCGCCAGATGAATCACGTAGTCAGGGGCGATTTCGGCACATATCCGCGCCACGCCATCGGCATCGCGCAGTTCGAGGCCGGGCGACGGGATCAGCTCAAAATTGTACGCGTTGTTTTCGGCAGCCACAGCCTGGCGAATAAAGCCGCCGACGAATCCCGCTTCTCCCGTAACCATCAGCTTGCCGGGCTGCGCCTTGCGTTCAAAAACGCTCATGTTCTGCCTCATTATTTGATTTCATGCACAACTTGTTGTGTTATTCGATTCAGTTGAACCAGATTTTCCATTAACGTAAAACAACACAAAATGGAACCCCAAACCCCCTCCAGCTCCCCCTTGTGCGAGCATCCGCTGCGCGGATTGCCTGCTTACCCCACTTCAGGGGGAGAGCCCACCTCCTCCCCTGACAAGGGGAGGCCGGGATAACCAGCGACTTGGCCATCGCCTTTTGATGGCCTAGTCGAATGGCTAGTTGTTTCACCAGGGGTTCGGGGTAAAAGGTGCAGCAATCTTACAAGGCGTTTCATTATCAGGGGTGGTACTGCCATGCCCGCTAGGCCGACGACTATGTGTAGGAGCACGATTTACCTCGAAGAGGTTCTTGTGCCCTGCGGGTATCGGGCGACATTGGGTGAATCGCGCAATAAATTGCGCTCCTACAACATGATAATTCTGGACTGCCCGGCTTAAGGCTGCATTTTATTTTCCCTGATTAGCGATCTGCTTCCACCAACCAGCTGTTGATCCGAGCCATCTCGTCCTCGTTCAGAGAATTCATCAGCCCCTGCAACCGGACGCGCGCCATCAGGTACTGGTAGCGCGCCTGCGCCAGGTCGCGGCGCACATTCATCTGTTGTTGCTGGGCATTGAGGATGTCTATCTGGCTGCGCGTTCCGGCCTGCAAGCCTTTCTGGTTGGAAAATACCGCCTGGCCGGACGAGCGTTCGGCTTGCTCCAGCGATTTTACTTTCAAAATGCCTTCCGTGACATTCTGGAATTCCTTGCGCACCTGCTGGCTGATTTCGCGCCGCCTGGCTTCGTACTGCTGCTTGGTTTTTTCCAGGTTGGCTGTGGCTTGGCGCATCTGGGAGTTGACCGCCCCCCCCGACCAAATCGGAATATTGAACTGTACGCCGACCGCCGTGGTCAGGTATTGCGAGTTGATGGTGTAGTTGGTGTCGCTCTCGGTCTTGCTGCGCTGCACGAACAAGTCGGCAGTCGGGTAATGCCCCGACTTGGCCTTTTCCAGCTCCTGCTGCGCCGCTTCGATGTTGGCTTGCAGCGCGCGCAGTTCGGCATTGTTTCCCTCGCTGCGTGCGATCCATTCGTCCAGATTGTTGGGGGTCGGCGGCAGCAATTCCATGCGCCCGGCGTCAAGCGTGGCCAGGCTTTCCACCGGCTGGTTGACGATGACTTGCAATTGCCGGCGGGTGTAGCCGATGTTCTGGCGCGCCTCCAGTTCCTGCGCCAGACCCAGGTCATAACGTGCCTGCGCATCGTCGATATCGGTACGCGTCCCGGCGCCCGCCGCGAAAGCCTTGGTGGCACTTTGCAACTGGCCGCTGTAGGCATCTTTTTGCGCCAGGACAAAGGCGAGCTGTTCCTGCGCCATCAAGGCTTCGAAATAAGCGCCGCTCAGGCGCATCAGCAATTCCTGGCGGTCGATGTCCAGCACGGCGTCGGCATTTTTTTCCTGCGCTTGCGCCTGCTTGTACAGCGCGAAATTGTATTTGCGAAACAACGGCTGGCGCAACGCCAAGGTAGTGCTGGCGCTGGTGTATCTCGAAAAGCTGTGGTTCATCTGCCCCAGAAATCCCGGAGATTGGCTGTCAGTGGCATTTTTGCTGCGCGAGCCGCTGGCGGAAAGATTGGGCAGCAGTTGCGCCAGCGCCTGCGGCACCGCCTCGTGCCCGGCCTGGTTGGCCGCCAGCGCGACCTGGTAGGTGGCATCGTTTTCCAGCGCCAGCCGATAGCCTTGCACCAGATCCAAGGCATGGGCGGCGGGCGCGCACGCCAGCAACAGCGCGATGGTTAGCACAAAACTCGCGCAGCGATTCGATCGCCCGGCTCCGCCCCCCTCGCTTCGCTCTCCCCGCTTGCGGGGGAAAGAGCGTAGGGTGGGCACGCTTTTGTGCCCACGCTGTTTCTCGTATCTCGCACCGCGTGGGCAAATGATGAAACTGTTTGCCCACCCTACCAAAAACTCGAGGCTCACGGGTAGGATTGAAGCAAGGGAAACGGTCACAGCAGGCGGTGTTATTTTCCGGGCAGTCACGGCCTCACTCCTCTTTCATCGAGGCCGCCAAGCGCTTCAGCAGCGGGTGCAGCAGATAGGTGAGCACGGTGCGCTCGCCGGTCTTGATGATCACTTCCACCGGCATCCCGGCCTGCATCTGCCGGCTGCCCAGCTCTTTCATACCTTCTGCCGTGACCGAAACCCGCGCCAGGTAATAGGACATGTTGGTCTGCGGCTCGGTGATCAGATCGCTGGAAATCGAATCCACCACGCCCGGCACCACCAGTTGCGGCGAATGGGCGAAGGAGGAAAAACGCACGTCCGTCACCAGCCCCGGCTTGACGCTGTCGATAAGGTGCGGCGCCACCCGTGTCTCGATCAGCAAAATCTCGTTTTGCGGCACGATGTCCATCAGCTTCTGTCCGGATTGAATGACCCCGCCCACGGTCTGCACCGCCAGCCCCACCACCTGCCCTTCGGCGGGCGCGCGGATCACCATGCGTGCCAGCTCTTCGCTGGAGGCCTTGAATTTTTCCGCGTCCGCCTGCACTTCGCGGCGCACATCGGCCATCTGCGTATCGACTTCCTTGCGGTATTCCTGTTTGCGCTGGATGGCGCGCATCTTCACTTCGGCGATGGCGCTGCGGGCGCGCGCAATGTTGCCCTGCAGCTCGGCGAGTGCGCCGTTGGTGCCCGCCACCATGCGCTCCAGTTCCATTTGCTTGTTGCGCGGCGCGTAGCCTTCGTTCACCAGGTCGCGCATCCCCTTGAGCTCTTGCTGCAATAACGCCAACTGGTTTTGGCTGCTTTGCTGCATGCCTTCGTAACCCTGAATAGCCGCCAACTGACCCTGGATGCTCTCCTCGATGGCCTGCATGTCGGCCTGCAAGGCCATGCGCCGCGATTGCAGCAGTTGCTGCTGGTTGGTGATGTGTTGCTGGATCAGCGGATCTTGGGCCGCCGTGACCAGATCGGGGTGGAAGACGATCTTGCCCTGCCCCGCCTGTTCCGCCACCAGGCGGCCTTCCATCGCGCGCAAGCCCAGATAGCGCTGGCGCACCGCTTCATAGTTGGCGCGCGCCACGGCGTCATTGAGGGTGATGAGCACCTGCTCGGCCGCGACAAACTGCCCTTCTTTCACCAACACCTCTTTGATGATGCCGCCGCTCAAATGCTGCACCGCCTTGCGCTTGGTGTCGATCGCCACCATGCCTTGTGTCGGCACTCCTTCGTCCAGCGGCGCCAGCCCCATCCACAGCAAAAATCCGCCGAAACCCAGCCCCAGCACCCACAGGCCGAGGCGCATGGGCTGCAAGGTGTTGGTGGGTGGCACGATTTCGCCTTCCACGACGGTGCTGCCGATGGTTGTCGTGTTGTTGGCAGATTGCGTCAGTTTGTTGTTCATAGCCATGACCAGATTCCCAGTATTAAAGTTGTTTGAAGTCGATCGATTCCGTAGCTTTGTTTCACCTTTTACCCCAAACCCCTGGTGAAACAACTAGCCATTCGACTAGACCATCAAAAGACGATGGCCAAGTCGCTGGTTATCCCGGCCTCCCCTTGTCAGGGGAGGAGGTGGGCTCTCCCCCTGACAAGGGGGAGATGGAGGGGGTTTGGGGTTCCATTTTGTGTTCTTTTACGTTAAGCAAGATCGGTTAGGCCGGCTGTGCAGCGCCGCCCGCTGGCTGCGGTTGCGCCGCCTTGGGTTGCAGGGCGGCGATGACTTGCTCGCGCGTGCCATAAATCTGGATGCTGCCGTCGCGCAGCACCAGAATGCGGTCGGCCACGCCGACGATTTGTGTGCGGTGGGTAATCAGGAACACCGTCTTGCCTTGCGCTTTCAGATCCTGCACGGCTTTGACCAGCGCCGCTTCGCCGGCATCGTCCAGATTGGAATTCGGCTCGTCCAGCACGATCACACTGGGGTCGCCGTACATGGCGCGCGCCAGGCCGATGCGCTGGCGCTGTCCGCCGGAAAGCAAATTGCCCGCCTCGCCCATGGTGGTGTCGTAGCCGCGCGGGAAGCGCAGCACCATGTCATGCACGCCGGCGCGGGTGGCGGCCAGGATCACTTTATCCGGGTCGATCGCGCCGAAGCGGGCGATGTTCTCGGCGATGGTGCCGTCGAACAGCTCGATGTCCTGCGGCAAATAGCCCAGGTGCGGTCCCAGTTCCGTGCGGCTCCAGCTCTGGATCGGCTCGCCATCGATCAGCACCTTGCCGCTGACGTTCGGCCAGATGCCGACCAAGGCGCGCGCCAGGGTGGACTTGCCCGAACCGGAGGGGCCAATGACGGCGATCACGTTGCCCGCCGGAAAATCGGCGCTCAACTCTTTGAGGATGGGCGTCTCGCGCCCCGGTGCGGTGGCGACAAGATTCTCGATGCGCATATGCCCCTTCGGGTCCGGATGAATTGCGCCAGCCGGGCGCTCCGGGTGCTTGGCAAGCAGCTCTTCCAGGCGCACAAAAGCGCTGCGCGCCGCGATGAAGGGCTTCCACGCGCCGACCACCAGGTCGATAGGTTGCAGCGCGCGCGCCATCAGGATGTTGGCGGCGATCATCGCGCCCGCCGACAATTCGCCTTCGATCACCAGCAACGCGCCCGCGCCCAGCGACAGCGATTGAAAGGTGTAGCGCACGAACTTGGTGGACGCCTGGACACGGCTGCCGATGTCGTGCGATTTTGAATTCAGCAGCAGGTGCTGCTGGTGGCGCGTCAGCCAGCGGCGGCGCAGGTCGTCGAGCATGCCCAGCGACTCGATCACTTCGGCGTTGCGCAGCTTGCTGTGCACAAAGGTGTTGACCTGCACGCCGGCTTGCGCGGTTTTTTCGAGCGGCTCACGAACCAGGCGGTTGCCGATCCAGGCCACGATGATGAGGATGATGGCAAAAAGCAGCGACAGCCAGCCCAGCATGGGGTGCAGCATGTAGCACACCACCATGTAGATCGGTATCCACGGGGCATCCATGAAGGCGAACAGACCGTTGCCGGTGAGGAACTGGCGCACGTTGGTGAGATCGGAAAACGCCTGCACCGGATTGTGCCCGAGCTGGTTGAGATAGGCCTCGAAGCTGGCGTTGAACACGCGCGAGTTGAGCTGCTGGTCGAGGCGCACCCCGGCGCGCACCAGCAGCCGCGAGCGCGACCATTCGGCGAAAGCCATGACGATGAACAGGAAAAACATGATCAGGGTCATCGCCACCAGGGTTACCTGGCTATTGCTGACCAGCACGCGGTCGAACACCTGCAGCATGTAGATGGAAGGGGTCAGCATCAGCAGGTTGACCACCATGCTGAAAATCATGCATACGGTGAACTCGCGCCGAAAAGTCCACAGCGTGGCGGTCAGCTCGCTGCGCTGAAAAAAGGAAGGTTTTTTCATATTGCCGGATGTGTGGTTATCGGAGACCTGATGGCCGTTCTGGCTGGGTTGCGCGCTCATGATCCGCTCCCCGCCGCTGCCGATGCCGCCACGGCGGGCTGCGCGGCGCGTTGCAGGGCGGCCAGCACTTCGTCGCGCGGCCCGTAAGCCTGCACCTGGCCATCGCGCAGGATCAACATACGATCCACTGCCGCCAGCACGCTGGTGCGGTGGGTGATTACGATCAGGGTCGTGCCGCGCGCCTTCAGTTCGCGCAAGGTTTGCACCAGCGCGGCCTCCCCGGCCTCGTCCAGGCTGGAGTTGGGCTCGTCCAGCACGACGAAGCGCGGATCACCATAGATAGCTCGCGCCAACCCGACGCGCTGGCGTTGTCCGCCGGAGAGAAAGCAACCATCGTCGCCGATGCGCGTGTCATAGCCTTGCGGCAATGCCGCGATCAAGTCGTGCACCCCGACCCTGCGGGCGGCCGTCTCGACCTTGCCCATATCGATGTCGCCGAAGCGGGCGATATTTTCCGCCAATGTGCCATCAAACAATTCCACCCCCTGCGGCAGGTAGCCCAGGTGCGGCCCCAGCTCCGCCTTGTTCCAGGGAAAAATATCGACGCCATCCAGGCGCACCTTGCCGCTGGCCGCCGGCCATATGCCCATCATCAGGCGCGCCAGCGTGGATTTGCCGGAAGCCGAGGGGCCGACGATGGCGACAACTTCACCTGCCGGAACAACAAAGGTCGCACCACGGATGATCATGACATTAGACCCGGGCGCACCGGCCATGACGGCTTCAACGCTCAGCATGCCGCTCGGCGGCGGCAGCGGCATACCGGTGTCGCGCGCCGGTACGGCTGTCAGCAGTTTATTCAGACGTTGGTAAGCATCACGCGCGTTGACCACCTGCTTCCACAGGCCAATTACCTGCGAGATCGGTGCCAGAATACGTCCGCCCAGAATGGAGGCCACCATGATCAACCCAAAATTTGTGGCCTCACCGACAATCATCAGCCAGGCCCCCACTCCCAGCAGCAGCGAGCTTTGCGTCATCTGCACAAACTTTGAAGCCGCGCCGTTGGCGCCCGCCTGGTCGGAGGCGTAAGCCTGCATAAACAGGAATTCCTGCTGTTTTTTCATCCAGCGTGCATGGATATGCTGCAACATACCCATCGCCTCGATCACCTGTGCGTTGCGCAGGGTGCCATTGGCATAATTCTGCGCCTCGATGGCGCTGCGGTTGGCCTTGGTCAGCGGCGGCTGGGTATTGCGCTCGGTCAACCAGGCCAGCGCCACCTGCACCAGCGCACCGCCCAGGGAAACATAGCCCATCACCGGATGTACCCAGAAAACCAGGAGGATGAACAGCAATGACATCGGCACGTCCATGATGGCCAGCACCGCCGGCCCGGAAATGAATTCCCGCACCGTGCGCTGATCGTTGATCGCCTGGCTGCTGCCACCGGCGACGCGGCGCAGATTGGCCTCGAACACGCTGTTGAACACGCGCTCGCCGGAAGCGGCGTCAAATTTCAGGCTGGCCTGGTGCATGACCTGTCCGCGCACCCATTCGAGCACTTCCATCAGGACGTACATGCCCACCACCAGCACGGTCAGCATGGCCAGTGTCATAAAGCTTCGGCTGTCCACCACCCGGCCATACACCTCCAACATATAGAGCGTCGGGGCAAGCACCAGAAGATTGGTGAAAAAGCTGAAAAACAGCGCGCGCCTGGCGTAAGGTTTCAGTAGCAGCAGCGATTCCTTCAGTTCCGAATAGCTATCGGAGAGTTTCATAAGCCTGTACCTTTGGTTTTCTTATTCATCTTCATGATGGGCACTTAAACCCAGATAATCCATTTGGACGTAGGTCGGGCTTCAGCCCGACATGTCGGGTTAAAACCCGACCTACAACCCATTGACTTTGCAATGCCTCAAGAGCTAATGGATTATCTGGGTTAAAAATATTCCAAAAACTTTCAACGCGCAGCCGCCCGCATCACGCGGCCAGCTCCTGAGCCTTGCCTGCAACCGCGTCTTCACCCGGCATGACAACCAGGTGCTCCGGAAGCTCCGCCGAAGATTCCGGCACGGCAACACCAACATCCCCCTGCGCGTCGGGCGGCGAAAACCAGAACGACAACTGGTAGCCCTGCACCGTTTTGGCCAGCACGATTTCGCGCAGCTTTTCCTGCTGAAAGTGCGCTTGCTGCTCGGCTTTCAACTCCAACTGAAAGTGCATCCGCCCGTCCAGCGTATACATCGACAGTTTTCCGTCCTTCAGGCTCAGCGTATGACGGTCGAAATACACCGGCGAATCGGGCAAAAAGTTCACTTGTGGGATCGCCTTGGCAGGCTGCCTGGCAATATTCCACGGGCTGGCCGGATGTTGCAACACCAGCCGATAAGCGCGCGACACCGAATAGATGGCATTGCACACCATCTGCGACCCCATTTGCGGGAAACGCGCGCGCAAATCGTGATAAGTCAGGTGATGCAGCGTCACCCGATTCCAGCAGCGCGTCTGTTGCACCACCGGCACCAGCGCATTGCACACCTCCGCAAAGGCGTTTTGCAACGCCTGCAAGCGCGCCGCCTGCTCGGCAGAAGTGTTGAGAGGAATGCTTAAGCAAGAATTCATATAGGAGATAATAGCACAGCATTTCGTTACGCCAAAATAAATTCATATAGGAGATGAAAAATGTAATATTTACCAAGCAGTTGCGGCTATAATTCCAAGCGAATGAGCCGAAACCAATGCCGGATCAATCTGGCATGCCGTGTCAAAACTTGCCAGAAACCCTTCACGCAATAAGCATGAACCAACCTGTTACAAGACGAAAAATCGAGGAAAGCCCGGAAAATGCGAATTGGAATTGGCACTACGGTGCTCGCAAAAGGTATCGCCTCCGGTCACGTTGATGGTATTGGTGTTTACACGCGAAGCTTGCTGGAAGGGCTGGCCGAACTGCCTTCAGAGAAAACTCTGGTTAATTTTGGTCGCTGCGATACGTTTGCGGACCAAACTCTTTTCTCCGACTATTCGAAAATTTGCCTCCCTTTATCCTATTCGGGAGCGGCGGCTTTGTCATGCCTGACTTCGCTGCCTTTTCCGGGATCAAGCCATCTGCAAGGCAAGATTGATCTTTTTCATGCGCCGGATCACCATATCCCCAATTTGGGCAAGATACCGGTGGTGGCGACAGTGATGGATGCCATTCCCTTTGCCCATCCCGAATGGGTGTCCAAACGCATGCGCACTTTTAAGAATGCAGTTTTCCGGAAACTGGTGCGCTCTACCCAGCAGGTTATTACCATATCGGAATTCAGCAAGGCGGATATTGTGCATTATTTCGGGATCCAGGCCGACAGGATCCGCGTAGCGCATTTGGGAGTTAATCCTGCGTTTGCACAACCGCTGGCGCAGAATGTAAAAATGGCTGCGCTGGCGCGTTATGGTTTACAGCCGGGTTTTTTTGTTTTCGTCGGTACACTACAGCCACGCAAGAATTTGGCGCGCATCATTGAGGCGCACCGGATGTTGCCGGTAGAGGTACAAAAAACTTGCCCGTTAGTGGTTATAGGGCGCAATGGCTGGGGTACGGATGCCTTGCTGCCAGAATTACACGCACTGGAATCACGGGGCTGTGGCCGCTGGTTGAATAGCGTGGCGGATGCAGATTTGCATGCCCTGCTGCAATCGGCCAGAGCCTTGGTTTACCCCTCGCTGTACGAGGGTTTTGGCTTGCCGGTGCTGGAAAGTTTTGCGGCAGGTTTGCCGGTGATCAGTTCCAACACCACCTCTATCCCGGAAGTGGCGGGGGATGCGGCGTTGCTGGTCAATCCCGAGTCTGGCGCGGAAATCGCCGCCGCTATGCTGCATCTGGTCGAGGATGATGCGCTGGCGGCAGACCTGGTAAAGCGCGGCCGGCTGCGGGTGAGAAACTTTACCTGGGATAATTGCTTGCGGCAAACCGTTGATGTGTACAAGGAATTGGTTAATTGAATCCGGCCAAAACTAAAATTGCGATCATTCACGACTGGCTCACCGTGTATGCGGGTGCCGAGCGGGTGCTGGAAAAAATGCTGGCCTGCTATCCCGATGCAGATTTATACAGCGTGGTCGATTTCCTGCCACCCGATGGGCGTCAATTTATCCGTGACAAGCCGGTTCATACCAGTTTTGTGCAAAGCCTGCCCTTTGCGCGGCATCACTACCGCCAATATCTTGCCGTTATGCCCCTGGCTGTCGAGCAGTTCGATTTATCCGCTTATGACCTGGTGATTTCCAGCAGCCACGCAGTCGCAAAAGGCGTGCTTACCGGCCCCGATCAATTACACATTTGCATGTGTTACTCGCCCATGCGCTACGCGTGGGATTTGCAGCACCAGTATCTGCGCGAGGCCGGGCTCGACAGCGGCCTGATGGGATGGCTGGCGAAATGGCAGTTGCACAGGTTGCGTTTGTGGGACTCGCGCACGGCGCATGGGGTCGATGGATTTATCGCGATCTCGCAATTTATCCGGCGGCGCATCCGGAAAACTTATCGCCGCGATGCTGCGGTGATTTACCCGCCGGTGGATATTGAAAAGTTCGGCCTGCGCGAAGACAAGGAAGATTTCTACCTGGCCGCTTCCCGCCTGGTGCCTTACAAAAAAATGGCTTTGATCGCGGAAGCTTTCACGGCCATGCCGGAACGGCGTCTGGTCATGATTGGCGATGGCCCGGAAATGCGCAAAGTGCGCGCCAGCGCGGGATCCAACGTCACCGTTCTCGGCTATCAGACCGATGATGTGCTGCGCGATTACATGCAACGCGCCAAGGCCCTGGTATTTGCGGCGGAAGAGGATTTCGGCATTGTGCCCCTGGAAGCCCAGGCCTGCGGGACGCCGGTCATTGCTTTTGCCAAGGGTGGTGCGCTGGAAACCATTCGCGGCCTGGATGACGAGCAACCGACCGGGGTGTTTTTCAAGGAGCAATCCGTACCCGCGATCAAAACCGCCGTCAGTTCTTTTGAGCAGGAAGCCGCCCGCATTTTGCCGGCGGCTTGCCGCGAAAATACGCTCCGCTTTGCACCGCAAAGGTTTTGCGCCGAATTCAAAGCGTATGTGGAAGCGGAGATTGATCGATTCCAGCAGGGATTGGACGGCTGAGCCTGGGTAAGCTACCCAAGTTTATCCGAGTTGTTTACCCATAAAATCTCTCAACGTGAAACAACACAAAATGGAACCCCAAACCCCTCCCGGCCTCCCCCACTTCGACAAGCTCAGGACATGCTTGTCAGGGGAGGAGGTGGGCTCTCCCCCTGACAAGGGGGAGCTGGAGGGGGTTTGGGGTTAAGGTGGAGCAATCTTGCGATACGTTTTATCGTCAGGGGCGGCTACTGCCATGCCCGTCAGAAAACGCAGATCAAATCCGCGCCTCCTTAAGGCATGGAATGACGAAATCTAAATTTTAGAGATTGCCTTATAGCTCCGTGGCGTGATTGGCCAGGTATTTCGCCACGCCTTCGGTCGATGCGTTCATGCCCGCCTTGCCCTTGCTCCAGCCGGCGGGGCAGACTTCACCATGCTCCTCGGTGAATTGCAGCGCGTCCACCATGCGCAGCATTTCGTCGATGTTGCGCCCCAGCGGCAGATCGTTCACCACCTGGTGGCGCACGATACCGGCGCGGTCGATGAGGAACGAGCCGCGGAACGCCACGCCGCCTTCCGACTCGACATCGTAGGCCTTGCAGATTTCATGCTTGATGTCGGCCACCAGCGGGTAGCGCACCTGGCCGATACCGCCGTTGTTGACCGGTGTATTTTTCCATGCTAGGTGGGTGAAATGCGAGTCGATGGATACGCCGATCACCTCGACGTTGCGCTTCTTGAACTCGTCGAGGCGATGGTCGAAGGCGATGATTTCGGAAGGGCAGACGAAGGTGAAATCCAGCGGGTAGAAGTACAGCACGGCGTATTTGCCGGCGATATGTTTTTTCAGATTGAAGTTCGCGTTGATTTCATTGTTGCCCATTACGGCAGCAGCGTTGAAATCGGGTGCGGGTTTGCATACGAGAACGGCCATGGTTATCTCCTCTGTGGTTGTGTTGAGTCAGGTTTGGTGGGTGAAATTTAGGCTTTTGCCGCCACTACGTCAACACAAAGTATATTTGAGCACGCACCAGAATTCCATGATCTATATCATTCCATGATCTATATCATGAATCGCGCTGCCACAAACGCGGTCAGCATGGAGAAAGCCAGCGCCAGTTTGGCGGCGACGCCCAGCGCCAACCCGAGCGTGGCACCCACTCCCGCCCTGCCGGCAGCACCCAGGCTGCGCCGTGCGGAAAGCTCCCCAAGAGCCGCACCGATGAAGGGGCCGAACAGCAAGCCGGGCAGGCCAAAGAATATGCCCAGAATCGCACCCAGCATCGCGCCTATCATGGCGCGCCGCGAAGCGCCGAAATATTTTACGCCCAGGATGCTCGCCGCAAAATCCACGGCATAGGTCAGCAGCGCCAGGACGACAAGAATGGCTAATGTGCCCATTCCGACAAACACAAAGTCCTCCACCCAGGCTGCCAGCACGAGCCCGGCAAAAAGCACGGCAACGCCCGGAATGCCGGGCAGCACCAGACCCGCGATGCCCGCAATCACCAGCAGCGCGGCCAGTATCCAGAGCAGGACGGTGACGATTTCCATTTTCTATTGCAGCAAGCCAATTATGCTCCGCCAGCCGCAGCAAACTGCGTGCGGTGCAACTGCGCATACACGCCATTTTTTTCCAGCAGCTCGCGGTGTGTGCCGATCTCGGCGATTTCGCCTTTTTGCAGCACGACAATCCGATCCGCTTTTTCGATGGTGGACAGGCGATGCGCGATGACCAGCGTGGTGCGTCCCCGCATCAGGGTTTCCAGTGCGGCCTGCACGTGGCGTTCGGATTCGCTGTCCAGCGCGGAGGTGGCCTCGTCGAGGATCAGGATCGGTGCGTCCTTGAGAATCGCGCGCGCGATGGCGATGCGCTGGCGCTGGCCGCCTGACAGTTTCACGCCGCGCTCGCCGACCAGCGTGTTCAGACCTTCCGGCCATTCGCGGATGAATTCCATCGCGTGCGCGGCAGTAGCGGCGGCGATGATTTCTGCCTCCGGCACTTCTCTCATTTGCCCATAAGCAATGTTGGCAGCGAGCGTGTCGTTGAACAACACGACTTCCTGGCTTACCAGTGCAATGTTGGCGCGCAGGCTGGCCAGCGTCAGGCCGTTGATATCATGGCCGTCCAGCGTGATGCGCCCGCCGCTCGGCGCATAAAAGCGCGGCACCAGATTGGCCAGTGTGGTCTTGCCGCTGCCCGATGCGCCGACCAGCGCGACGTTCTCCCCGGCGCGGATGCGCAGCGTGATCTCTTGCAGCGCATGCCGCCCGTCTGTTCCATAGGAAAACTGCACATGATCGAATTCCAATTCGCCGCGCACCCGGCCTACCGTATGCGTGCCGCTGTCCGTTTCGCCTGCGGTGTCGAGCAGTGCGAATACGCTCTCCGCCGCCGCCAGACCGCGTTGCAGGTATTCGCTGACCCCGGCCAGGCGCTTGAGCGGCGCGGTCAGCATCAGCATCGCCATGATGAACGAGACGAAACCGCCCACGGTGGTTTCGTCGGCCTGCGATTGCAGCGTCGCGAGATAGACGATCACGGCAAGCGCGATAGCCGCGACCATTTGCACGATGGGCACGTTCGCCGCTGCCGCCGCCGCCTGCTTCATCGTATGGCGGCGCACCCAGTTGGCCTGCTCATGGAAACGGTCACTCTCGTACTGCTGCCCGCCGAACAGTTTGACCACCTTGTGCGCGGACACGCTTTCCTCGATCACTTGGGTGATGTCGCCCATCGCGCGCTGCGTATCGCGGCTGCTGGTGCGCATCCGTTTGCTGATGACGCGGATGATCAGGGCGATAACCGGCGCCATCAGCAGCGTCAGCAGCGTCAGCTTCCAGTTGAGATAGAACAGCCAGCCGAGCAATCCGATGATGACGATGCTGTCGCGCACCGCGATGGTCACCACCGTGGTCGCGGCGCTGGTCACCTGGGTGACATCGAAAGTCAGCTTGGAAATCAGCGAGCCGGTGGCATGGTCGTCGTAATAGTGCGTCGGCAGGGAGAGCAATTTGCGGAACATCGCGTCGCGCAAATCCATCACCAGCTTGTTGCCGACCCAGTTGATCGCGTAGGTGCCGATGAACGTCGCCAGCCCGCGTACCAGAAAAATCACGATGATGACTACAGGCACGATACGCATCATCGCCTGGTCCTTGTTCACGAACGTGCCGTCCAGCATCGGCTTCATCAGCGCGGGCACCAGCGGTTCGGTGGCGGCGACCACGATCATGCCGAGCAGCGAAACGGCGAAGGCGCGCCAGTAGGGTTTGACGTAATCGAGAAGGCGCAAATAGAGCTGGCTGCTGGTCATGTTCATGGCGCGCACTTTAGCAGAAAAAACCGCCGTTCCTGCTGTCGCGCCCACAGATACGCCCACAGATGGGTGCGATCAAAAGTGTTGGTGCATTTTTTTTACGTAGGGCGGATGAGCCGAAGGCGTTATCCGCCGAATGTTTCGCCATAGCCAAGCCTCCATACGGCGGAAGGCGCTACGCTTTTCCGCCCTACTTCTTTGACCAACACTTTTGATCGCCCCCCCACGGATATCCAAAGCGATAATCAGCCCGGCTGGTTGATGATCCACACATTTTGGTTGCGGCTTGGAATCCCCGGCTTCAATAGACTGCGGGCACGAACATTTCCTTGGGTACCGGATTGCGCAAATAATCCAGGTTATGGACGCGGTCGGGCAAAGCCACTTGCTCGCGCTCGACCTCGCAGTAAGGAACCTGGCTCAAGAAGTGATGAATGCAGTTGAGGCGGGCCTTTTTCTTGTCCACCGCCTCGACGATCCACCAGGGTGCTTCAGGAATGTGGGTGCGCTCCAGCATCGTTTCCTTGGCCTTGGTGTATTGCTCCCAGCGACGGCGCGACTCCATGTCCATGGGGCTCAGCTTCCACTGTTTGAGCGGGTCGTGAATACGCATCATAAAACGTAAATTCTGTTCGTCGTCGGTGATGGAAAACCAGTATTTGATCAGAATAATGCCGGAGCGAATGAGCATTTTTTCGAATTCCGGCACGGTGCGAAAAAATTCTTCATACTCGTCCTCGTTGCAAAACCCCATGACCTTTTCAACACCCGCACGGTTGTACCAGCTGCGGTCGAAAAGCACGATTTCGCCTCCCGCCGGCAGATGGGAAACATAACGCTGAAAATACCACTGGCTGCTTTCCCTAGCACTGGGTGCCGGCAAGGCGGCGACCCGGCAAACGCGCGGGTTGAGGCGCTGGGTGATGCGTTTGATGACGCCCCCTTTGCCGGCTGCATCACGGCCTTCAAAAAGAACCACCACCTTGAGCTTTTTATGCACGACCCAGTCTTGCAGCTTGACCAGTTCACCCTGAAGATGGAACAACTCCTTGAAGTAAAAATTTCTGTCGATATCCTGCTGAGTACCGGATTGGGTGGCCTCGCCAATCAGATCGTTCATCCGGTCATCGTCGATCTCCATTTCCAGTTCTTCGTCAAAGCTGTCCAGCATTTCAGCGTGAATCCGCGCGTCGTAATCCGGATGCTTTTTGGCCTTGCCAGAATTCATTGGCGTTTTAGCTGGCTTCTTTGCAGGCTTTACCGAACTCATTGAAAATCCTTTCAGATAGTTGATCGCATTCGCGTGAAGGGTAATCCGAAATGGTTATTGTGGCGGGTATCCGGCTTGCTGACAACGCTCATTTTGGCGCTCATTTTGTCGTTGGACAGGCGCGAGACTCTTATAGCCGCCCGATTTTAGTGCTAGACTTTGATCTGCTGCATAGGGCAGCAACCAACCACAGGGGATAAATCACATGAACCGCAAAGAACTGATAGACGCATTGGCAACCAAAACCGGCAGCACCAAGGCTGACGCTGACCGCAACATAGCAGCACTGATTGAAATCATCACCGCCACCTTGAAGAAGGGTGACAACGTTGCACTGGTTGGCTTCGGCACTTTTGAAGTACGCAAACGCGCCGCACGCACCGGCCGCAACCCGGCTACCGGCGCAGAGCTCAAAATCAAGGCCTCCAAGGCTCCGGCATTCAAGGCTGGCGCTACTCTCAAGGCCGCTGTGAATGGTGTCAAAAAATAGCTGCTCTAATGGCAACCGCCCGTGAATCTGGGCGATTGCCTGACAGGCATGGCAAAGTTGCCATCCCTGATGATGAAACGTCTCGCAAGATTGCTCCACCTTTTACCCCGAACCCCCTCCAGCTCCCCCTTGTCAGGGGGAGAGCCCACCTCCTCCCCTGACAAGCCTGTCCTGAGCTTGTCGAAGTGGGGGAGGCCGGGATAACCAGCGACTTGGCCATCGCCTTTTGATGGCCTAGTCGAATGGCTAGTTGTTTCACCAGGGGTTCGGGGTTCCATTTTGTGTCATTTCGCGTTCAAGTTTTTATGAAATTAGCAACCTGGAACGTCAATTCGCTCAAGGTGCGCCTGCCGCAGGTATTGGACTGGCTTGCCGCCAACCCGGTCGATGTGTTGTGCCTGCAGGAAACCAAACAACAGGACAGGGATTTTCCGCAAGCAGAATTGCTGGCGGCTGGCTATCACAGTGTATTCAGCGGACAGAAAACTTATAACGGCGTGGCGATCCTGAGCCGCACCCCATCCGGCGACGTGCAGATGGGCATCCCGGATTTTGCCGACGAACAAAAACGCGTTATTGCCGCCACAGTCGGCGATATTCGCGTGGTGTGCGTGTATGTGCCGAACGGCCAGAGCGTCGATTCCGACAAGTATCAATACAAACTCGCGTGGCTTGCCGCATTGCACGACTGGCTGAAAGTAGAGCTGACGCGCCACCCCAAACTGGCGCTGCTGGGGGACTACAATATCGCGCCGGAAGACCGCGATGTCTATGACCCGGTCGCATGGCAGGGCAATGTGCTGGTCAGCGAGCCGGAGCGTCAGGAGTTCCGCAACCTTTTACAACTGGGCCTGCACGATGGCTTCCGCCTGTTCGAACAGGCGGAAAAATCCTATTCATGGTGGGACTACCGCATGATGGCGTTGCGCCGCAATCTGGGGCTGCGCATCGACCATATTCTGGTCAGCGACCCGCTGGTGGCGCAATGCAAAAGCTGCGTGATCGACAAAGCCCCGCGCAAGCTGGAGCGCCCTTCCGACCACACGCCGGTGGTTCTGGAACTGGCTCTGGAACTGGGGTAGTGGGAGCGCGCGTATTAACGTGAAACTCGCGCAGCGATTCGTTTGCCCTTTCTCCCGCTTGCGGGGGAAAGTTGGATAGGGGGAAACGGGCATGGCAAGTTTCATAATCAGGTGTGGCACACTTGCCATGCCCGTTGGGTTATATTCGGTAAAGTGCAACCTCAACCCACAACCACGACGGCAACCCAACTTTGTCCAACGCCCCCCCCGAAATAACGCTTGCCGCGCGCAACCTGTCGCGCCGCTTCGGCAACCGGCAAGTCATTCACAACGTGTCGCTGGAACTCAAGCGCGGCGAGGTATTGGGCTTGCTCGGGCACAACGGCGCGGGCAAGAGCACTACGCTGCAAATGCTGACCGGCTGCTTGCTGCCCAACGGCGTCGGGGGAAATGAAAGCGGCATTGAAATTTGTGGCATCGACCTGTTGCGCCGACCCGAGCGGGCCAAGGCGCAGATCGGTTATCTGCCGGAAACCCCACCGCTGTACCGCGAACTCAGTGTGGACGATTATCTGACCTTTGCCGCGCGCCTGCGCGGCATGCCATCAGACACCGCCGCCACAGCGCTCACCCTGGCCAAGCAACGCTGCGGCCTGGAAGCGGTCGGCAAGAAAATCATCGGCACGCTGTCCAAGGGCTATCAGCAGCGTATCGGCATCGCGCAAGCCATTATTCACAGCCCCGCCGTGGTCGTGCTGGACGAGCCCACCGTTGGCCTGGATCCCACACAAATCCGCGACATCCGCGCACTGATCCGCGAATTGGGCGATAGCGGTAGCGTGATTCTTTCCACGCATTTGCTCGGCGAAGTGGAAAGCGTGTGCGACCGCGTGGAAATCATGCAGCACGGCAGGCTGATCTACAGCGACACCAGCGCACACATGCAGCAGTATGGCGGCGTTTCGGGTTTTATCGTCAGCCTGCGCAACCCGCCGCCTCTGGATGAGCTAAAAGGCATCGCGGGCATCAGTGGCGTCGAGCCGCTTTCCGCCACACGCTTCCGCATACTGCATGCGCCGGATGCCCATGTTGTCGACACGCTGCTGGTGCTGGCGGCGCAGCGCGACTGGCAATTGGAACAGCTCGCACCGTTGCAAGCCACGCTGGAGGAAGTGTTTGCCCAAATCACCGATGCCAGGGCTTCAGAAACCGGGAAAAATACCACGGGGGCAACCTCATGATCCGCCTGCTCGCGCTGCGCGAACTGCGCAGCCTGTTTGCCATGCCCTCCACCTGGCTGGTGCTCGCCGTGCTGCAATTTATTTTTGCCTGGTTTTTTCTGGCGCGTCTGGAGGCATTTCTGGCCATCCAGCCGCAGCTGGCGCAGCTCGCCAACCCGCCCGGCGTGACGATGACGGTTGCCGCCCCGCTGTTCAACACGGTCGCGTTGCTGCTGATGATGCTGGTGCCGATGTTCACCATGCGCCTGATCGCCGAGGAGCGCCGCAATCATACGCTTGCGCTGCTGCTTTCGGCACCGCTGTCCGGTAGCCAGATCGTGCTCGGCAAGTTTTTCGGTCTGATGATTTTTCTGGCCGTACTGATTTCCGGTGTGCCGCTGATGCTTTACACCCTGACACTCGGCACCGAGCTCGATCACGGCCTGCTGCTGAGCAATCTGCTCGGCCTGTTACTGCTCACCGCCAGCTATGTCGCGGTAGGGTTGTATATTTCCGCGCTCACCACCCAGCCGGTCATCGCCGCCATCGGCGCGCTGGCGGTATTGGTCGGTCTGTGGCTGGCCGACCTCGGCGCGACCGCGGAAGGCTCGCCCTGGCATTTCGTTTCACCGCTCAGCCATTTCCAGAATTTTAATATCGGTTTGCTGGACAGCGGGGATGCCGCCTTTTTCGTGTTGTTCAGCGTATTTTTCCTGTTGCTGGCAATGCGCCGCATCCACAACAACCGAATTTACTGGTGAGACATCGTGCGTAAATTTCTCGCCTGCGGGCAGGCCCGCCCCCCTCACCCCAACCCTCTCCCGCAAGCGGGCGAGGGAGCAAACGAATCGCTGCGCGAATTTCACATTTATCCTGCGCTGCGCAACCTGCTGTTCGTGCTGCTGGTGTCCGGCGTCGCGCTGGGGCTGGGTTATCTGGCCGCCCAATACCCGGTGCAGCGCGATGTCACGCACAACACCATGAACAGCCTCGAACCGGCCAGCGTGGAAGTGCTCGGCCAACTGGATGGCCCGGTCAACATCGCGGTGTATGCCACCGAACAGGATGCGCGCCTCGGCGATATCCGCAAGATTATCAGCAACATCGTGTCGCTCTACCAGCGTTACAAACCCGACGTGAATCTGCTGTTTATCGACCCGGAGAAAGAGCCGGAAAAAGCCCGCGCCGCACGCGTCCAGCTTAACGGCGAGATGGTGATCGAATACGCCGGGCGCAGCGAACACCTCACCCAGATCAACGAACAAACCCTCACCGCCCTGCTGCTGCGCCTGGCGCACAGGCGCAATCAAGTGGTGATGTATTTGGACGGGCATGGCGAGCGCAAGCTGGACGGCATCGCCAACCATGATCTCGGCGATCCGTTCGGCACGAAGCTCGGGCAGAACGGCTTCCGCATCGCCAGCCTCAACCTCACGCTGGCGCAGGAAGTGCCGAACAATACCGCCGTGCTGGTGATTACCCAGCCACAACTCGATCTGATGCCCGGCGAAGTGGACAAGCTGCTGCGCTATATCGAGCGCGGCGGCAACCTGCTCTGGCTGCTGGACGCCGAGCCGCTGCGGGGTCTGGAGCGCCTCGCCGAGGAGCTCGATTTACTGCTGCCGCCCGGCATCGTGATCGATCCGGCCGCCGCCGAAATGAATGCGCCCCCCACCTGGTCGCTGGGCGCGGCCTACCCGCCGCACGCCATCACGCGCAATTTCGACTTGATTACCGCCTTCCCTGCCGCGCGCCCGCTGGTGTGGAACGAAAATCCGGACTGGCAGCACGGCGTGCTGGTGGAAGCCGCCGCGCGCGGCTGGGTAAGCCGCAATGCGACCGGCAGCAACGCGCCCGGCGACAAGCCACACGACGCAAACCCTTTATCCGGGCACGCGTTCGACAAGCAGCACGACACGCCCGGCCCCGCCGTCATCGCGCTGGCGTTGCAGCGCAACATCAATGATCGCGAACAGCGCATCGTGGTGGTCGGCAGCGGCGCGTTCCTCGCCAACAGCTTCGCCGGCAACGCCGGCAACGTCGATCTGGGCGTGAACATGGTGAACTGGCTGGCGGGCGAGGAACATCTCATCACCCTGCAACCGCGCGCCGCGAAGGACAGCAGCCTAGTGCTCGGCAAAACGCAGCTCGCCGTGATCGGCATCGGCTTCCTGGTCGGCTTGCCGCTGCTGCTGGCGGGAGCCGGGGGATTGCTGTGGTGGAAGCGCCGCCGTGCCTGAACTACCCCGGTCAACCCCGGCACCGTCACCGGGCTTGGGCGATCCGTCGTGGTGCCATCGCCCAGTTGGCCGAAGTAGTTATACTGCTTGCTTCACAAAATTAAACCGCTTGCACCATTGTCCCCACGCCACCAGCTCATCGAAGCGCACAACCCCATCGGCGCAATGTTCTGCCGAATACAGGTCTAGGGTTGCCGGGTTGAAGGGGTGCAGTTTTCCGGCAGTGATGCCCGTGATGATATGCGGCCACGCATCGCGCTCGGCCTGAAATTTATTTTTGTTGCCTTTTGCCAGCAACAGTTTTGCTATTGCACTGGCTGCATTTGCGACCTTGACCGCATCGCTATCCCCGTCGAAGTCATCGCTTCCAAGTTCCACTCGATACATGCCGCATCCCTTCCGGTGTCAGCCTTCAATCGGGAACCCCCGCCAGGCCGGTGAAGGTGACCGGCTCTTCCCCTTTGGTAATTAGTCGCAGAGTATGCGGGGTAAACTCGTTATGCTGCCATTCGCTCCAGCGGCTTGATTTTAGGCTTCGGCTGTTTCCCGGCTTGCCACAAGTCCCATTGCACTTGGTTGGTAAGCCATGATTCCGGTGTGGTGCCGGTAAGCAGGCCAATACGGATTGCCATGTCCGCCGTCATCGCCGAACGGCCATTGAGCACGCGCGAGAGCATGACGCGCGAAACGCCCAGTCGCTGCACCGTTTTCGTGACGGTCATACCTTCGGGGATAAATTCGCGCAGCACTTCGCCGGGGTGCGCGGGGCTATGCATTCTGCTCATGCGGTCATCGGTGCGGGTTGGACGTGCATCGGCGCGACTTTGAATCGCTGCTCGGCCTGCCACATATCGTAGGCGCATTGCTCGGCAATCCATGCATCGGCATGACCGCCACGTTCTTTGCCCAGCCACGCTTCGAGGCGCAAGGCCATTTCCGGCGATATAGCGGCGCGACCATTCAGCACCCGAGATAATGTCACACGGGCAACCCCCAATTGTTGCGCGGCTTCGGTCACAGACAACCCCAGCGCGGGCAATACGTCATCGCGCAAGGTCAGGCCGGGGTGCGGCGGATTAAACATGCGTGCCATAGTTGGTTCTCCTTTTAGTGATAGTCCTGATAGTCCACCAGCACGGCCTCCGTGCCCTCAAACGTGAACGTCATCCGCCAGTTACCGTTTACCGTCACCGAATAATGCCCGGCAAGGTTTGCGGTCAGCGGGTGCAGATTCCAACCCGGCACGCTCATGTAGTTGGGTTCTTTGGCGACATTGAGGCGCAACAGTTGTTGCCCCAGTCTCGCGGCATGGTGCGGCTGAATGCCCGCTTTGCTGCCAGTCTCGAAAAAGGCTTTCAGCCCTTTATGCTTGAATGTCTTAATCATGGCGCAATGTATCGCATAACGACACGAATATCAATACGAAGGATTATCGTGACACGTCACGCCTTCGATTCCGCGTAGGCATCAATCAGCAATTTCTCGATAATCTCTTTTTGTGACACGTCACGTTTAATCGCCAGCATACGCAAAGCTTGGGTTGCCTGCCCCCGATAGCAGCAAGGATAGATGCATGGGCGGGAAGCTCTCGAAGGTTTGCCGCTTGCGCTCTGCACGGCTTGCGCGTTGCCGCTCGGTGGCGGTCATGGCCTTGTGCGTTGCAGGCCGTCCGCGCTTCGGTGTTTCTGGCATGGTTTGCATATCGCCCCCCTATTCTGT
>JAUYJO010000067.1 GCA_030700315.1 Gallionella sp. | reverse complement strand
CATGGGCATCGACCCGGAATATCACCAGCGCGTGTTTGAACTGTTTGAACGCCTGCATGGCCGCGACCCATTCCCGGGTGCGGGAACCGGCCTCACCATGGCGCTCAAGGCGGTCGGCATGTTGGGTGGCAGCATTGCACTGGCTTCCGCAGCCGATCTTGGCACCACCGTGCAAATCTCGCTGCCCAAGCCGGGCGGGGCAGGCGCATGAGCCTGCAATCGCCCATTCTGGCAGCGCTGCTGGCTCCCGGCATCCGGTTCGTGCAGCACCTCAAGTTTGCGGAAAAATTCCTGCTGGTTTGTCTGCTGCTGCTGATCCCCCTCGCTTATGCCGGTTACTATCTGCTGGAAGATGTCCAACAGCATGCACGGGAGAAACGGCTGGAAATGGACGGGCTGCAATATGCGATTCAGGTATCCGCGCTGCTCGAATTGATCCCTCAGCATCGCGGCATGACCAACGGGCTGTTGCGGGGCGAAGAACACTTTCGCGCCAGGATTGCAGCCATGCAACCGGCACTGGAAAAAGCGCTGGCCGATGCCGATGCCGCAGACCGGCGTTGGGGGGCAGAATTGCGGCTGCATGAGCCTTGGCAGCAGGTCCGCTCGCGCTGGTTGAAGCTGCATGGCGCCGCGCAACAACTCAGCCCAGAAGCCAGTTGGCAGCAGCATACCGCCTTGATCGACGGCTACCTGGAATTGATCTTCCGCATCACCGTCAACAGCACGCTTTACACTGAAGGCGACCCCGCTACGCGCCATTTGATCGAAGTAAATTTTCATTATCTGCCCCAGCTCATCGAGGCATTGGGGCAATTGCGCGGCAGCGGGGCAGGCATGCTCGCGGACGGTGCAATCACTATGGAGGAGTACCACGAATTTACCCGGTTGAACTCGGACGTATCCGCTCTTTCCCGCGAGGTGCAGCGCAACATGGGGTTTGCCTTTGAACGCAGCCAGCCCTTGCAGGTCGATTTTGCCGAGTTGAGCAGTCAGGCGGTTAACCGGGCTCGGGGTTATGTGGCGCTGGCCCAATCGCAAGTGTTGCAGCCCGCTGCGCCCGCCATCATCGCCCCACTCTACTTCGACCGTGGAACCGCAGCCATTTCCAGCGCCTACCGTTTGCTCAAAATGACCACAGAGCATAACCGTATAAGATTTGAACAGGATATTGCCCACCTCAACCAGCACAGGAATACGCTGGTTGTTTCATTTTTCTCGGGGGCACTCCTCGTCAGCTATCTGATCCTGGCTTTTTACTACTCCATACGCCATACCATCCACAACCTTAAGGATGTGGTGGGGCATCTGCAACGCGGTGATGCGCCACAGGAAATTATCCTGCCGGGGCGTGATGAGCTGAGCAGTATCGTCCGCTTGTTCAACCAGCTATCCGGGCAACTGGTAGACACCAACAAAAAATTGCGGCGCAGCCACCATGAAGACCAACTGCTGCGCGACCTCTCCCTGCTGGCGCTGCAAAATGACAGCCTGAACCAGTTTGCACAAGCCGCCTTGTCCCTGATTAGCGCCGCAGCCGAGTGGCTGCCCTGCAAGCCTGCCGGTCAAATCAATCTGCTTCGTGGCGATAAAAGTTTTTACATTGCCGCCACGCTCGGTATGGAATCTATCGGCATGCCCGCTGTGACCCATTCGAATAAAATCCATATTGAGCGTGCCGCACAAAACAATATCCTGTGCCTGCCTTTCATGATTGCCGATGAATGTGTTGGCGAGCTGATCCTGCCGATAGCGCAGGAAACCTTGTCGCCCGACGAGCAGATTTTTCTGCGACGGCTGGCCGACGCCATCGCTATTGCGGTTGGCCGACTTGGTGCCGAATCCGCCTTGCAGCTACGCGAGGCAGACCTGCTGCGCTCCAACGAAGAGCTGGAGCGATTTGCCTACATTTCTTCGCATGACCTGCAAGAGCCATTGCGCAAGATACGCTCTTTTGGTGACCGGTTGCTCGGCAGCACGCAACTTGAGGGGCGTTCTCTCGATTTTCTCCGGCGCATGGTGGCCTCGGCCAAACGGATGCAGGAGCTGATCGAAGATTTATTGGCTTATTCCCGCGTCAATGCCAGCCAGCGCCCGTTTGTGCCGACCGATCTCAACCAGGTTGTTGCGGAAGCCTGCAATACCCTCGAACTGCAAATCGAGGAAACACGCGCCAAAATTCACACGGGCCCGCTTGCCACAATCGAGGCGGATAAAATCCAGATGGTGCAACTGTTCCAGAATCTTATCGGTAATGCGCTAAAATACCGCCGCGAAGATGTCCCGCCCGTGATCGCGATTACCCTTGATGAGATCGGCAAATCCGGCGCTGATGGTGAGATGCTGCACCTGAGCTGCCAGGATAATGGCATCGGCTTCGAGCCGCAGTATGCCGGGCAGATATTCGAAGCCTTCAAGCGCTTGCATAGCCGCGGCGAGTATTCCGGATCGGGGATCGGCTTGTCTATCTGTCGCCGCATCGTGGAGCGGCACGGCGGAACAATTTACGCAACCAGCGAGCCGGATGTGGGGACTTGCATGCACCTGAGCTTGCTGCTCTCCCATAAAAACATTGAACCCTAAGGAAAAGCACCATGACAACCCACGAACGCATCACCATTTTGATGGCCGATGATGACCCGGATGACCGGCTGTTGGTGCAGGATGCTTTTGATGAAATCCGCCTGAGTAACCCGCTCGTATTTGTCGAGGATGGCGTCGAGTTGATGGATTATTTGCGCCGTCGCGGCGCCTACGCGCATCTCGCGGGCACCCCCTTGCCGGGGCTGATTCTGCTTGATCTGAACATGCCCAAAAAAGATGGGCGGGAGGTGCTCAGGGAGATCAAGCAAGACCTTGCCCTGCGCACGATCCCGATTGTTATTCTGACGACCTCGAATGTGGAAGAAGATATTCTTCGCACTTATGACCTTGGCACAAACTCCTATATCGTCAAGCCTGTCACTTTCGACAAGCTGGTCGAAATTGTCAGCAAAGTCACGCAATACTGGCTTGAGATTGTGCGCCTGCCGCCCAACTCCTGAAAATATGCCATGAGCGCTAAAACCCTGAATATCCTGTTGCTGGAAGATGAAGAAAATGACCATCTTCTTATTCGGGAAATGCTGAGCAAAACATACTCTGCCGGATTCCATCTGGACCGGGCAAATACCTGCGCACAGGCCGAACAGATGGCTTCGGCCTCGCACTACAATATTTTTCTGGTGGATTACCAGCTCGACTGCCCGCTCACCGGCATTGATTGGGTAAATGCGATGCACAAAAAGCTGGGCGGCAAATGCCCGCCCACCCTCCTGCTTACCGGACAGCCCGATGTGCAGCACATAGACATGCTGGCAAGACAAACCACTGGCATTTCCTACTTCCTGACCAAGAGCGAACTCAACGCGGAGAGCCTTGAACGCACGATACGGTTTACTCTCAAAAACCAGACATTGGTACAGCACCCCCGCAAACTGGTAACCATACTCATGGCCGATGACGACCCGGATGACCGGCTGCTGGTGGAGGATGCCTTCCTGGAAATCCGGCTGGACAACCCGTTGGATTTTGTCGAGAATGGCGTCGAGCTGATGGATTATCTGCACCGTCGCGGCACCTACAGCCATCTCGCCGGAGCCCCGTTGCCCGGACTGATTTTGCTCGACTTGAACATGCCGCGCAAAGATGGGCGTGAGGCGTTAAACGAAATCAAGCAAGACGAGGCATTGCGCAAGATACCGATCGTGATTCTGACCACCTCCAAAGCCGATGAAGACCTGCTTGCCAGCTACAATCTCGGCGCCAATTCATTTATCGTCAAGCCGGTCACCTTCGACAAACTTGTAGAAGTGATCCGGGTCGTCACCGATTACTGGTTGTGCATCGTCACCCTGCCAACCTCGACCGGGAAGTCGCCGGCATGAGGCAACCGCAAAGAATCCTGCTGCTGGATGACGACGAAAACGACTACCTGCTGATCGAGGATATGTTGCACCAGGCTTACGGTGCAAATCTGTTGATCGATTGGGCCGATGCCAGCGCAACGGCAAGCAAGCTGATCGAAAAGCATAGCTATGATGCCTGCCTGGTTGACTATTACCTGGGGGATGGAACCAACGGCCTGGAATGGGGGCAATCGCTGATTTCGGCTCTGGGCCTGAAATGCCCGCCGCTCATCCTGCTGACAGGTATCGAGTCCTGCGAAAATATTGACTTGAGCGCAAGCGAAAGCGGCATTTCAGACTTTATCAGCAAGTCGGAATTGACTGCCAAAATTCTCGAACATTCCGTTCGTTATGCCATACAGAACAGGAACATGATGCGCGAATTCATGCGCTGCGAAATACGGTTTCACCTGTTCTTCGATCACGCCTACGAGGGCATTCTGCTGCTGGATCAACACAGCAAGGTGCTGCAAGCCAACCGCAGTGCGGAGCTGATGTTCCACTACGAAAAAGGCACCATGGAAGGGCTGTATGCACACCAGTTGATCGACAAATTTTCGCTTGAGTACAATCTGCTGAACAACCAGATTGCCGCACGGGAAGCGCCTGCCGCGATGGAGCGGATGACCGGCAGAGATCAGCGTGGACGCCTTCTGGATATGGAGATGGGGATCAACATGGCCGAGGCGGGCGACGATATTTTTTATTCCGTCAGCCTGGTCAATATACAACACCATCTGGCGCAACAGGAGGCGCTCGCCAAGCTGGCGCATACCGACCCGCTGACCGGGTTGATGAACCGCCGCCATTTTCGCCTGCTTGCCGACCAGGAGCTTTTCCGTGCCGCTCGCACCCAGCACCAGATGTTCATGATGATGCTCGATATTGACCACTTCAAGCGGGTCAATGATGCTCATGGCCATGACGTGGGTGACCAGGCGCTGGTGGCCATCGCCGAGGTACTCAAAAATGGCGTCCGCAGCATGGACATACTCGCCCGCTGGGGCGGCGAAGAGTTTCTGGTGTTGTTGCCGGAAACCGATCTGGCAGGCGCCACGCTCATCGCAGAGCGTATTCGCCAACAGGTCAACCAGATCAAGCTGCCGAAAATACCGGAGGGTTTGACCATCAGCATCGGGTTGTGCGAAACAAAGCCGGATATGGCGCTGAAGACAGCCACCAGCCTCGCCGACCAGGCACTCTATCAAGCCAAAGAAAACGGTCGCAACTGTGTCGTTTGCCATGAATGACGGCAACCGCTTTTTCTTCCTCTACCTTTATCCCAGATAATCGTGCGCCAGCACAAACTGGCAAGTGATAGTCGGTGAAAGTCCGATACAAGAAAGGAGTAGCGAACCGTCTTGACCCCGAGTCATGCGTTTCACATCGCGAGGTGTGGGGGCGAAGCGTTGACAGGGGACA
>JAUYJO010000066.1 GCA_030700315.1 Gallionella sp. | reverse complement strand
TTTCACCCGCTTTGGACGCAACTTGGGCGCAATACGGCCATGTGTTTCAAATTCCACGCCAAGCACACCAGCATCCATTCGTGGCCGACCTTCTCCAGTCCCCGCAACATGAACTGGCGAAACCCCATCACCGATTTGATGATGCCGAACACCGGCTCCACCGTTTGCTTGCGTAGCGCATAGACTGCCTTGCCCGCCTGGGTCTTGAGCGTGTGTTTCATCTTCTCGACCGGGGTGGCATTTGCCGGCAAGGCCGCCGGTTCGCTGAAGCGTTCTTTCCAATGGGGATGGTGCGCGTCCCGGCCAACGGAAATCAGCGGTTCAACTTCTGCCCCGAGGCAGGCCTTGACGTTCTGCTCGCTGAAGTAGCCGGTGTCCGCCAGCATTGTCTCGGGTGCGTTCATGCCTTCCGGCAATGCTGCGATCTTGTCCAGCGCGGGCTGTATCTGTTGCTTGTCGTTGGCGGCCTGGGTGACATAGGAGGCGACGATCAGCATGGATTCCGTATCGACGACTGCCTGGGCGTTGTAGCACTGTTCGAAGCCGCCGCCGGCAACCTTCATGATCCGCGATTCGCCATCGGTGAGGTTGATTTGATCTTCCGCGCGCGGGGTGTCTGTGGGCGGGGTGGGCTTTTTGCCGCCCGGCTTCTTGCCGGTCTCGGCTTCCTTGGCTTGGCGGGCGGCCATCTTGAGATCAAATTCCGCTTTCTCGCGAGCGTAGCGCTCGCGGGCGCGGGCTTCGATCTGGGTCTTGGCTTCTGTGATGGCTTTGATCTGATCTTCCCGGCGGGCGATTTCAGCCGGCACGCTCATGCCGTCGGGGACGGTGCTCTGATCCGCGGCCTCGGCCAGGGCGAACAATTCCTGGACTTCGGCTTTGAGTTGCGCTTCGAGCTTGACCGCATGCTCGTATGACAAGGCGCTATGCCGGCTGGCGTTGGCGTGTATCTTGGTGCCGTCGAGGCTGACTGTGCCGAAGCTTGAGAACTGGTTCGCGTGGGCGACTTGCAACACCTGGACAAAGGCCGATTCGAATTGCTTGCCGAAACGGCGGCGAAAGGTGGCCAGGGTGTCGTGATCGGGGTGCCGGTTGCAGGCGAGGTAGCGGAAGGCGAGGGAATCGTAGGTGGCGCGTTCGATCTTGCGGCTGGAGAAGGTGCCGGTGGCATAGCCGTAGATCAGCAGACTCAGCAGCATGGCGGGATGGTAGGCCTCGCTGCCGCGACCCGCATAGGCGCGCTCGATCTCGGAGAGGTCGAGGTTCTCGACCACAGAGGCAATGTAGCGGGCCAAATGGGCTTCGGGCAACCATTCCTGCACCGAAGGCGGCAGCAGGAAGTCTGTATTTCGATCAATCGGGCGGAAGCGGTTCATGTGTTTTGTGTGATAACTGTATGATTACGCGGCGTAATTATATCATTTTATTGGAGGAGCGGGTGAAATTTTAAGCCCGACAGGCTGCTAGTTAGCATTCGACTTCCCGGCCTGCCGGACAGGCTTAATCGATTCTCCAGTGGCAAGCCGGCCGGCTAACCGATCCCAGTCATTCGATAGCAACAGCCTACCCGCTTCTTCGGCCCCGAATTTTTCTATCGATGCTCTCCAGTCCACGCCCCTATAGCCATTTTTTAATATTAAGGCGTGCTCATCTTCCTGGATCCAGCGCCCTTCCATTACCTTGCTGCCACGAATCTTCCACCAATAAGTGCCGTTTTGGTTTATCTGGAGAGCATTATTGGGCAAATTGGCACCGATTGAAGTATGAAGCCAACGGGTTCCGTCTACAGTATTCTCTGTCGTGTAAACCGTGCCCGGAACATACATTTCCCAAACCTGCCCGAATTGGGGTGGCTCGAATGTGTGCCGATATTCCGATCCATGACCGGGACATTTGATATTTTCGCCTGCTATCACACATCCCCAATTGATTTGCTGGCGGCTTAGCCCCCTCTGGTTTGGGTTTGTTGCTTGATACGCACTGCTCTCTGTCGAAGCGTTTTGGCCGGCATTCATTGTTTGAGGCGTGTTGCCCCCTGCCGAAGCATATTGCAACATCTGCTGAGCTCTCCTATTGCCAAGTTGTGCCGCCATCTTCAGGTCACTGCTGTAGTCCTGATGATTTGCCTTGCTTATCGCTACGCGGCCAAGGTAGGCGGAATCGTTCCTCGGGTTGAGTTCGATGGCCTTGCTTAAATCTTGCCATGCCTGCCCGTAATTGGCTGGCCCTATGTTGGCGAGAGCGAACCCTCGGGCGGCCCAAACATAATCGGAGTTTGGGTTGGCATTGATGGCCTGGGTATAGGTGGCAACCGCCTCACGGAAACGCTTTTCCTGCAATAATTTTGCGCCCCGTTGGATGATGGTCGCGAACTGGCCCTGTAAAGCAGGGAGGCGGCTGACGTTCCTGCCTCCCTCCATTGATCCCACGGTAACATCCTCCATCGGCCCCACGGTAATATCCTCCATCGCCGATGCATTAATGCACAACATGAGCACAGCAGCATTCGTCCAAATTAAATGCCTAATATCCATTGAATTTCCCTGATCTGAAAAGCGAATGCCTCTAATGTTTGATAGCAGTTTTGGCAAGTTCCATGAAAAGCTCACTGTAGACCTCTACCGGTGATAAAACCCAGTTCTCTTGCTTGGCGAACTCCTAGACTCACTTGGCTGCTTTACGGATTCTTTTTTTTGATTTCTTGGGCAATATTTTATTAGCGCCAACAGGAAGATTTTGCCCATTGGTTGTGATACCAACATCTGACAAATTGTGGCTTGATTTCCAAGCTTCGTAGATAGGATTCATCTTGCTTTCAAGTGCCGCAAGAGCCTCTACCCGTTTAGGGGATGCCGGATGGGTTGAAAGAAAATCAAATCTGGATTTTTGACCAGTAGCCTTCATCATTTTTTCCCACAGTGTCACTGCGGCGTGCGGGTCATAACCGGCTTTAGCGGCCAGTTCTATGCCTATCCTGTCAGCCTCGCTTTCCGCCTCCCGGCTGTTTGGTAGGGTAATCAATGCTAAAGCGGCCAAGGATGACAAATCGTTGGCTACCTGTTGATTTTTCTGGTTTGCCGTTGCAGTAACAGCAACCACAGCCAGTCCCGCCACTAGCCGCACAGACATTTTTTCGGCAGCGTGGCTTGCCAGCGCATGCGAAATCTCGTGGCCCGTTACTTGGGCAATTTCGTCATTTGTGGACTCAACCTTGCCGATCAATCCGGTGTAGATGGCCATCTTGCCGCCAGCCATGCAGAACGCATTGACTGTTTCCGGCTCGTCAATAACCTCGACACTCCACTTCCAATCCTTGGTTTCAGGCCTGTATTCCACTGCCTGCGCAATCAGGCGATCCGTGATTCCCTGAACGCGAGCAATAAGTTTTTTATCTTTGCTTAATTTCCCAGACTCGCTCAGCCCTGTGATTAGCGAGCTATATGCACTCTCTGATTGAGCAATGGCCGATTGTTCCGACACCAGCATCAGTTGCGATCTTCCCGTTACGGCATTGGTCGCGCAGCCAGATAGAATAAAGGCCAGCCCCAAAAATAGAATACTACCTACTCGACAATGAATATTCACATCGACCGATCTTGAGCCTCTGCTGGTTGCAAACAATTTATGGTTGCAAACAATTTATCGCTTTCGCCCATATCGCTTCTGCACATGAACTGGTTAAAATATTATAATTTACGGATTCGATCGATAGCCTGGGCAAAAAACTGCATCGCCAAAAAACTGCGCTACTACCCACAAGTCACGAAGACAGTCTAGGCGATTTATTATTTTTCACCATGATGCAAATGCACTATATTTGACACACTGATCCAGTGTAAGCGGCGCTCTATCACCAATAACAATCAGAAGATGAAGCATGAAATACAGAACGAAGCTTAAATTTTGCGTCATCGCTTGTGCCGCATTCTGGATTTGCTACCCAGCGTCTGCCGCAAATAAACCGGATGTCGGGCGGGATAGCCCGGCAAGCGTGGGCGTCGTTGAAGATGGTACGCATGCCTTGGCAGCGGTCATTGTCACTGCCGAAAGGCGTTCCCAGCCATTGCGGAAGGTGCCGATTTCCATAGCGGCGTTCACCGGCGAGGATATCGAGAAATCGAAGATCGGCTCCATCATCGACGTGCAACAGCATGTTCCGGGGTTGACCGTGACCCAGGCTTCCACCGGACAGGCGCTGGTCTTCGTTCGGGGCATCGGCACGGATATTGTCGGTTCCGGAGTCGAAGATGCGGTTGCGGTCTATATCGACGGCGTTTATCAGAGCCGAGCTGCCGCTACGGCGATGCAGTTTGTCGATGTGGACCGCGTCGAGGTATTGAAGGGCCCGCAAGGCATCTTGTACGGGCGGAACGCCACCGGCGGGGCAATCAACATCATATCGAAGGCGCCGGGTGCAGAAAAATCGGCGCAGTTCGATGTTCAGGCCGGCAGCTACAACCAGAAGATCGTTCGCGGCACGGTCAGTGGCCCGCTATATGGAAGTTCGGTGAACGGCCGCCTTTCGTTTCTGCATAATAGCGATGGCGGCGACACCCGAAATATGTTGCTCAATCTCAGGGGGAACAGCAGCGATGTCAACGCGCTGCGCGGATCGCTCGAGTTTATGCCCAATGACGAGCTCATCGTAACGGTCAACGCGCATCACTACCAGAACAACTTTACGACGGCATTCAAACCGCTGCATCCTGCGGTGAATCCGCTGTTCACCGTATTCGGCGCAACGGTGATCGATGATCCGCGTACGGTGATGCAGAACCTGCCCAACGAGGCGAGCCTGACGCAATCAGGCATCGATGTCAGGGCCGAATGGGATTTGGGCGCAGCGGAGCTCGCTTCGATTACCGCCTTGCACAAAACCGATTACAACATCAAGAGAGCCGATCTGGATGGCACCGAAATTCCATTGTTGAATGTTGGTTCACCGATGACGGGCATAGGGATTCCGGAAACCACGAGTTTCTTCTCCCAGGAATTCACCCTGGCTTCCAATGACAATGGCCCGCTGGTCTGGACTGGCCTGTTGTCGTATACCCATCAGAAGGTGGACGCTCCGGGGTTCAACTTTTCGTTTCCGCTCCTCAATCTGACCACCGACTCGGTGGCGACCGTGGTCACCGATGCACTGGGCGTCGGTGGGCAGGCGACCTACTCATTGCCGAACGGCTTGCGCCTGACCATGGGAGCGCGCTACAGCACCGAAACGAAAAACCTGGAAAAAGACCAGACGTACGCCAACGGCATCCTCACCGGGAGCATGACCGACAAGAAAACCTGGTCTTCGGTGACGCCAAAATTCGTGGTCGATTATTCGCCGGACAAGAGCCATATGCTTTACGCCTCGGCGACCAAGGGCTTCAAGAGCGGCGGCTACAACACCGTTGCGATACAGCCTGCCTTCAGCCCGGAAACGGCGGTCAACTATGAAACCGGCATCAAGTCCAGAATGCTTGATGACCGGCTGCTTCTGAATCTGTCTGCGTTCTATACGAAATACAATGACATGCAGGTTTCCATTGTGCTGGGCAGTGCTGGTGGTCTCTATTCGGAGATCAAGAATGCGGCGCGGGCCGTCAGCAAGGGTATCGAGGCCAGCGCTGTATTGAAGCCGACTGCGCGGTTCGAATTGTCGGGCGGCGTGCAATTGCTTGATGCGCGGTTTGCCGAATTCATCACGATAGACCCGCAAAACCCGGCGCTGGGGGCAGCCGACCACAAGGATAATCCGTTGTCGCGCGCACCTGATGTCACAGCCAATCTCGCGGCGCAATACACCTGGCCGGAGGCAGGCGGCGCGCTAACGCTGCGCGGCGAGGGAAGCTACCGTTCGAAAATCTACTACACACCGTTCAAGAACGACTATGCCAGCGATGCCGGGCTGACCGTCTGGAACGCGCTGCTGAATTATGAGTCTTCCGGAAAAACCGGGATATACGCTGCGGCCTTCGTCAAGAATCTCTCCGACAAGACCTACACCAGGGCGATCTTTGATCCGCAGGGGTTGGGCTATCTCGCTTACTACGCCCCGGCGCGCACGGCCGGCATTCAGGTCGGCTACCGCTACTGAGGGCAAAACTGCCCGGTTAATCCGCCCAGGCGGACAGCAGGGTCGCCAGTTCCGCCTTGTTGTCCACGCCGAGCTTGAGATAGATGGAGCTGAGATGGTTGCGCACCGTGGCGGGAGCGAGGCCGGTTTCCCGGGCGATCTCCTTGTTCGTCAGTCCGTCGGCGAAGTGGCGCGCGATTTCCAGTTCGCGCCTGCTCAGGCCATCGACCGCCATGCGCGGGCGCGCCTTGAGCAGGAACATGTCCAGCACCGGCACGAAGCGCACCGCGATTGCCCTGCCGGCATAGCGTTGCGCGGCGTTTCTCAATCCCTTGGCCAGCGGCTCGGGCAGATGGGAGCCGCGCCACTCCGGCCATTCCGCCTGCATCAATTCGACAAATTCATCATCCGCCACATGAATGACGCCCTTGCCGTCGGTTGCTGCTAGCGACTGCTGTTGTGCGCGCTGCGTGCCGGACGACAGGTGTTCGAGGTAGTTGATATGCCGCGCCTCGATCAGATGCGGAACCAGGCACTGCATTGCCTGCCGCTCCTCTTCCGAGAAGGGATTAGCAGGATCGGAACGGTACAGGGAGATTCCGTCGTATAGGCCGCAGGAAGGTTTGTACGCATAGACTCCCATGTTCTGCTCGATACCGACGGAGTGGTAGAGCAGGCGGTAAATTTCCGAGTCTTTAAACATCTCGTGGGTGAAGTTGTGAACCACGTTCCGTTGGGCCAGCAGGCGCGCCGTGAGGATATCGAGATGCTCGTATTGTTTCCATACCAGCATGGATTCCGGCGGCACGTTGTCGAACATGAAGGCGTGAGGGATGATTTCACCATCGATTTCGGTGCCGCTGCCCCAGAACCACGCGCTGTTCGGGATAACCTCCCGCACCAGCGCCATCGCCCAGTGGGGAAAGGTTTCCGCCGCCTGCTTGCGGCAGCCGCGGTGCAGCTCCAGCAATAAATCTCCCATCTGATTCAGCATGGTTTATCTTCCTTGTCGAAGGACGCACCATCAAGGAGTGCGGTTAAAGTCTTGTAGGGTGCTACGCACCATTAACATTGGTGCGCATAGCGCACGGTTACTTCGATGAAAATCACAGCCACCCCTCGTTCATGAGCAGGGTTGTTATCTGGGCTACTTTGCTGTTGCCCAGCTTGGCGTGGATGCTGGCGATATGGTTGCGCGCGGTGGCCGGGGCGATGGCGAGATCGCGGGCGATTTCCTTGTGGCTGGCGCCCCTGGCCAGTTGCTTTGCCACCTCCAGTTCACGCGCCGTGAGCCGGTCCAGCGGCCCCTTGACGCGCGCTACCGCGAGGAAAAGATTGTTCTGCGGGGTAAAGCGCACCGCCACCTGCTCGCCGGCAAATGAACCTTCCTGCACCCGGCGCATGGCCTCCGGCACGAAAGGGCCGCGCCACTCCGGCCACTCGCGACGCATGAGATCGACGAAGGCCGGGCGCGCGAAATGCACCACGCCCTCCTTGTCCAGCAGTGCCGCCGCCGGGGTGAGCGGACAGGCATCGCGGTTGGCGCCGGAGAGGTGCAGCAGCTTGCTCTCGCGCCGGGCGTCCAGGAGGTGCGGCACGGCGCTCTCGAACAGCAGGCGTTCCGGTTCGGTAAAGCGCTCTTCGCCGCTGCGGAACAGGGAAATTACATGGTACAGGCCCAGGTCGGCGTCGTGCTGGTAGAGCGTAACTAGTTGGTCGATGCCATAAGGGGTGTAAAAATCGCCTGTACCCGATTCCCGCACATCGAAAGCCTGTGCTTGCCCGGCGTTGGTGACGCAACGGAAAATAACTTCGATATGTTTCGGGTGGGATTTCACCTTTTCAAAGGCGGCGTTCATCTCGACGGGCAACTGGTGCAGGTGCTGATAGTGCATCACCACCGCCTCGACCGGCTCCCGACCGCCGCCCCAGTAGCCAGTATCGAAGCGCACCAGCTCCTTCATCGCCTCGAAGGCGGCATCCTGAAAGCACGCTACCGGGACTTCGCGGCTCAGGCGGTGAATCTCGCGCAAGGTGCGCGACAAACGATGTAGCATTTTCCCCTCTCCCTAAGGTTTGCTGGTTTTTTGGCCGATTATATCGAATCTAGTGCATTTGCATCATGGTTGCCGGCGACCAATCGAACTAAATTACCCAGATTGCCAAAAGTTAGCCCCAGTTCGACGGAAGAAGCTGCCATGAAAATTTTGCTGATCGACCACCATGCGCTGTTCCGCGAAGGGCTGCGCTGTGTATTGCAGCAGTTACCCGGCGGGGTGAGCGAGATATTGGAGGCGGGTAGATTCCCCGATGGCCTGAAGCTTGCCGGACAGCATCCCGGCCTGGACCTGGCGTTACTGGAACTGAAATCGCCCGGCTGCGAAGGAGCGATTTCCGTCAGGCTTTTCTGCCAGCGCTATCCGCATATTCCGCTCGTTGTAGTGTCCGGCGAAGAGGATGCCTGCATCATCAACAGCGCGTTGAACTATGGTGCGAGGGGCTTCGTGTGCAAGAGTTCAAGCGGATCGACGCTACTGGGCGTGGTGGAGCTGGCGCTTTCCGGCAACATCTATGCGCCGACGCAACTTTTGCGGCAACCCGGTGCAGCAGCTTGGAACAAAAGCAGCCGCAACAATAACCGTCGTTCGAATGCCAACGAATACGGCCTGACCGCGCGCCAGATGGATGTCTTGAGGTATCTGGCCGCAGGGTTCAGCAATAAGGGCATTGCCAAGGCAACCCATCTTGCCGATGGCACCGTCAAGGTGCATGTGGCGGCAGTGTGCCAAATCCTGCGCGTCAAAAACCGCATGGAGGCCGTGCTAATTGCCAAACGGCTTGGCTTGACCGGTACGCCCGATGGGGTTGCCAGCGCCGTGCATGACGGATGGCAGATAAATCAATAGGCCGAAATATATAGGTGTTTTGGCATATACCGTAGAAGCGCATCGTGCGCGGGTGATGATAAAGCTCAACGCCAAAAATACTGCCGATCTGGTGCGGATCCATCTTACTGTTCGGTAATGATCACTGGCCTTTGATCAGCGCTTCCAGGAACTCGATCAGTTTGCTTCAAGGGAGAGTTTCAAGCCGATTCAAGTCGACAAAGTAAATCGCCTTCTTAATGGGTAGATTGTCCCGTTGAAACAATAAGGCATAGCGCTCCAGCTGTTCCGAGTATTCTTTGCATTTTGCGGCAATAAAAGATTCGATATCGCTGCCTTCGTGGACGGCGGTCTTGTAGTCAATTATCCAGCGCACCCCATCTTCGACAAAAGTACGATCCACTATGCTGTTTCGCGTTGCCCCCTGATTCAAATGGGTGAGCGCCAGTTCGTTCTCTGACTGATTCCCGCGTGTCTGCAATATCCAGCGCCCATGTGTGTCTGTTATCGCATGGGTCAAGGCGCGCTCGACACGCTCTGCGCCAAGCTGGCTTTCCTGGCGGTTATGCCCCTGTTGAAGAAACCATTTATCGAACGCCGGGCGCAATTTCAGGATATGCGCCTCGCTCCACGATTCCACGCCTTGATGGGCAATGAGTTCCAGATACCGATGAACCAGGGTTCCAACATGCGGTGCGAGAATTGATTCGGCCAAGTAAGGCTGCCCGGGCACGGCAATATCCTTAATGGCGGTCTGCTCAATAGGCGGCACGATGCCCGGAAGCCTTGTTTGGCGCAGGCGTTGGAGTTTGGGTACAAACTGTGAAATATCCAGTCCGGGTTTTTGTTCGACGGGCTCCGCGCCTTCCAATACCATTTGTTCCACTTTTTTCCGCAACGCAACCTCATAGTCATCCAATACAGTCGGCCACAAAACACCCAGTGGCGTGCCGTTGCTGGCGCTCAGTTTTTTGAGTTCGTAGCCGCCAGTCTTCGGGTTTAATTTGGCTTTAGCCACCCCCAGCAGATGCAGAGAGCGGATTGCGCGTGTCGTGGCGACGTAGAGCACACGTCGATTTTCCTGCCCCTCCCGATCTTTTTCGAGGGAATTGATATATTTTCGGATGGCCTCACTGTTGCCGATTTCTTCTGCATCGGCATGAGTTTCTTCTTCGTCGGGCCGCTTGTAGGGGGCGACGACAAGATGCTTTTCGCCGGCATCGTCGTGAGTCCCCTCCCAGACCAGAAGTTTTTCTGAGCCGCGCCGGGTGCTGCGATGGAGCCCGGGGAGAATCACGGTGTCGAATTCCAGCCCCTTGGCTTTATGCACGGTCATGAATTTAAGTTTGCCGGCGTTCTGATCCGTGCTCGGCGCGGCGTAGAGATCCTTGATCTCGGCTTCCAGCCGGCCAAGATCGAAGCGGCCAGTAGCGTCGAGTTTGTCGAGTAGCCGGAAAAAAGCGTTTACGTCCCTAATGTCGGAAGATGCGACGTCGGAAGATGATCCGATACAGATATTTCCTCCCAGGCGCAGCCAAGCGCCCTCTACCTGGCGGCGCAGCGATTGGCGGCCTGAATTTTCAATGAATTCCCTTAGCGCATCGCGCGCATGTCGAAGCCGAAATTGCCCATCGCCGCTCAGTGTCGCAAGGCGCGATTCTTCCTGCATCAGCGACCATATCGTGGGTAAAGGGGAGCGGTAGGTTGCTGCGTCTTCGCCGGAGTTTTCCGGTTTGGCGAGAAGAAAAAGATCGGACAGCGTCAATCCGCACCACGGCGCACGCAAAATGGCCAACCAATTGACACGATCGGCGCGATGGCAGAGTGCGCGCGTGAGTGCCAGCAAATCCTGGATGGGCTGGCGCTCGGACAGGCTTTCGATTTCAACCGCCTCGTAACGCAGCGTTGGTTTGCTGCGCCGGATTTCGGTGACTAAATATGACAAGTGGCTGCGCGCGCGAATCAGGACGGCAATGTCCCGGTTGCCATCCACCTGCCATTCGGCATCGATGATGTTGAGAATCTCCCGGGCTTCCAGCTCGTTGCCATCCTCATCCTGATTTGTGTTGGCGATAGCATCTTCATTGGTAGCCGCATCGGCAGCCGCGCTGATAGCGGGATTTTCTTCGGCACTTCCATCATTGTTGGTATGGGTGTCTGCGCTTTTTTTGACGCCAACGATGATGGGGTGAACAAAAATTCCACTCTCCAGCCCCTCCGGGTCAGGCTTGGTAAAAATGGCTCGCGAGTAAGGCACCATGCCACGCTCCGGATCGGGCTCATCATGGAAAATGCTTTGAAATGAAGTATTTATCCAGTCGATGACATTGGGCACGGAGCGGTTATTGCGGTACAGGTTGAGCGGTTGAAGCCTGATGTCTCCGATGCCCTTGTTCCAGGCTTGCAGGAACAAACCGACGTCTGCTTTGCGAAACCGGTAAATGGATTGCATGGGATCCCCGACCACAAAAAGCGTCCGGCCATCTTGCTGCGTCCACCCTGTAGTCAGCTTTTCCAGCAGGCTGATTTGGTGGTTATTGGTATCTTGAAATTCATCGACCAGCAGATGATGTAATTCATAGTCGAGCATGAGCGCCAACTCGCTCGGCTCTTCGGCACTGCCCAGCGCTTTCAGGGCGCGGTCTGCCACCTCGATAAAATCCGTCTCTCCGGCATCCTGGAATATCCCCCACAGAAATCCGTATGCGGTGATCAGCACTTCAACAAACGTCTCGATCGCTTCGATATCCGCTGCGGCATAAACGGGAGCGGGACAGATGGAAAGCGCGCGCAAGGCGGCTGCCGCTTTTTCGTGTTCGCGCAAATAATCGCAGGCCGCTTTGAGCGACTCCTTATGCGCTTTGAATAGTTTGGCATCGGGCGCTTCTTTCGGGTCGGGTAGCCCGATGTTCTTGCCGAATGCTTTAATCGGCGTTCCGCTTCCATTTGCGGTAAGCAACATTTTGCCCAACGCCTGCCAGGGTTTGAGGTCTTCCACCGCGTTGCCAAGAGGCGATGTCCAATCGCGCAACGGGCCAGTCTGATCCGAGTCTGGAGGCGCGAAATCTGCCACATAGCGCGCTGCCGCCATCAGTTCCTGGGTTTGTATCCAGGCGAGCAGTTGAGCCGCAAGCGCAAGATCTCGCTCGACCAGCCGGCGCAGGCTGGCGGTCAGGTCATCGCGTAATTGGGCACGCAAGGCCGCGTCATCGCCTGGCCGCAGATCCGCAATGTGGAGCAACCACTGGTCGCGGAACGAGAGCATGTCAACGATGAGTTTCTGCAATTTCCCCACATCGTTATCCAGATAAGCCAGCGCCCTGGCAACCGACCCCTTCTCCTCAACCGCTTCCACCGTTAAGCGCGCGGCTTCTTCGTAATGGGTTTCAGGTTTTTCCGCAACGGATGGCGTGCCGCCAAAGCGGCTCAGATAAGGCATCTGGCGCACCAGGCTCGCGCACAGTGAATCGATGGTGATAATCCGCAAGCGGTCAGGATTTTTTAGTATTCCCCAGCCATGCTTTGCATCGGCGTGCATGGCGTCTGCCGCGAGCCGCCAGGTCTGGCGTTCATGATCCAGTGCAGGTTCCGGCTCCGAAGCCGCTTCCAGGCGCTTGAGAATCCGGTTGCGCATCTCCGTGGCGGCTTTGCGCGTGAAGGTGATCGCAATAATTTGTTCGGGAGCCGCAACCGTCGTCAGCAAACCCAGATAGCGCTGGGTCAGCAGTTCCGTTTTTCCCGCACCGGCAGGCGCTTGAACAATAAATGACTGGTTCAGATCAAGCGCCATGAGCCGATTTTCGGTATCCCGCTGCTCCAGCGTGCCCTGTCGTTTCTGTGTATCAGCGGTCTCGCGACTCATGGTTGTACCTCGCGGCATTTTTCAAACTGCAGCCTTCTTTCTGCCAGCCGCAGCAACGGCAATACATCGCAGTAGGCCAGCGAACTTTCGTTTTCAAACCGCACCGCAGCCTCGCCGCGTTGAATTTCATCAGCGATGGCTTCCATTCTGTTTTTCCATGAATCCAGCAACGCTTGCCATGCATCAACAGGGACTCCCGCGCCTTCGCTGGTTTTAGTCCCGGTAATCATTGCTTCATCTACAGCCCTGACATCTCCACCCCGGACATCTCCACACCGGACATCTCCACCTTCCTCACCATTCATCGCAGACGGTGGGCTGCGCAGGCCGCTGACACCTGGCAACAAGCCCCCTTCTGCGGCAATTCCCTGGAATTTGCATTCCCTCATTCTAACTTTGGCAAAAGCGACGGCTGCCACCGGAGACTGTTCCGGCTGGGCGAGAACGATGGCTGCGTATAACGGCAGTTGCGGCTCGGTGATACGGCTGTCGCCGAACCAATTATGGGTATCCAGCGTGCTGCCGGTCTTGTAATCCAGCACGATGCGCCGCCCATTTTCGATCAATTCATCGACCCGGTCGATCACCAGGTTGACGCGCAATCGCCCCAGTGTCACCGTGTGCTTTTCCTCGCAAGCCACTACCCTGAATGGCTGTCTTGAATCGGGCGGCGCGGGATCGCCGCGCTCTGCCGCCAGCCACTCAAGGCAAAGTCGCCGGAGTCGATGGGCTTCCAGTTGGCGGAAAGTAGCGGACAGTTTTTCACCCTGATCGACCTCGAATTTCGCCAGAGCAAATTCGGCGGCAGCGGCCACAGCTTCTTGCAGTTGTGCTTCGCTGAGAGCCAAAAAACTTGGCGAATCTTTGATTTCCTTCCAGAACACCTCAAGCATGGTATGCACCATCGTGCCGCGCTGGCTGGCATCGAGCCCTTCGGTCGGCGTTTCCAGCTTCTTTGCGCCCAATCGATACCGATAGAAAGCCCAAGCCGGGCAAATGGCCTGGGCCCTGAGCAGGCCGCTACCGCCAGAAACCTTTTCTCCTTCGGCTACGGGGGGAGCCAGATGATCGTCGAGATAGTCGAAAGCTGCTGCAGGGTGATTTTCTGGCTCAACGTGCCCGAAAATACCGGAAGCCAGAATTGAATCCGCGCGGGTGACAGTCTCAAGCAGTTGGGTAATCAACGGGCTGGGGCGCAGTTCGCGTTCGCCCTCTTTTTCCGCGTAGCTGAAGGTGATGTCTGGCGCGCTGTGCAACAGCCGCTGATGAATGCCGATAGCAAACTGGGTTTGCACCTCAGCGCATGAGCCGGGGGTTTGCTGCCGACGCTGCAATTCTGCGGAGAGTAGCGGGTTGGGGCGCGCCGGCGGCGGCCAGTGCTGGTCGTTCATGCCCATTACCCACAGCGCGTCAAACTCCGCGCCTTTTGCTTCAATCAGCCCCAATACCTGAACCGCCGGTTGGCCGACTGTTTTCGGCTGAAACACTCTTTCCCTGCACAGGCGCGCGAACTCGCCGGTGGCCGTAGCAATACTGACGGAGCCCAGAAAGGCATCCAGCTCCGCAAACGTGGCAAGCACTTCAAAGAATGCCGCGCGCGTTTGAAATTCGGTGGAAGACAGTTTGCGTTCGCCAGGCCAGCCCGCTTCGATCAGTGTTTCACGAAATACAATGGCCCACTCGCTGGGTTTTCTGGATTTTTGCAATTTTTGCTGCTCATCTTCAAGCAAGTTCAGATGATGATGCAGCTTGCTATTACTGCCCTTATCGAGTGTTGCCACCACGCGCAGGATGGTGTTGATGTTTAGATTCTGCCCCTGCCTTTCACGCAATTTTGCATCGACCAGCGCCCGCATATCCGCCTCGGATTGATCGGCCGACCAATAGGGCATGCGCAGCAAATCGCCAAACTCGGTCAGCGCCAATCCCTTTGGGCTTCCCAGCAGACGCAGCAGTGCCATGGCGGTGCGTACCAGGGCATAACGGGTCAGCGGCAAACCTAACGACACGTTGTATTGCCGGGGCGAAGAGTCGTCGGCACACGCAAGCGCGTCGGGGTTCAGAGCTTCGTCCAGAATCGGTGCAATCGTCGCGCGCCGTGCTTCGAGATCGGCAACCACAATACCGATTCGCGCGCCTGGCTTGGCTGCCAGTATCTTCCTCGACCACGCCGCAGCGGCCCGGCATTCTGTTTCGGCGTCGTCGCAGGCAATGGCGCGCAGGGTAGGGGTTGTGTTGGTTGAGAATTCAAGATTGAATATCTCCACATTTCGTTTTGTCAGCGCTGCCAGCAATTCGCTCAAGTGCGGAGAGAGCGTGTCGAACCCGGCAAGCACCACGCGCGCCGGTAATTTTCCAGCATCCCTTTTAAGCCACTCCAAAATACGCTGTTGATATTCCGTCACATCGGCCCAGTTATATTTCTGGCAGGTTTCCTTGAATCGTTTGCGCCAAGCGATGAATTGTCGGGTTTCCTCCGAGCCGCCATCGCCTGTTATGTGCAGATGCCAGGCGTTGGCCAACGCATGTGCTTCGGCCGCCGTTCTGGCGAGACTGTGCAGGTCGAACAGAGGCAAGGCAGGATCATCTTTGCTGACAACCTCAATCGACTGCTTCCAGATCATGCGTTCCTGAAAGGGCGACAGCACACGGTCTGGAACCGCTTCGATAGGGACTTCACCCAGCAGCGAAATTTGCTCGCCCATGCCGCCAAGCCAGTCATCAACGGTGCTTGTTTGCGGCGTGGGCCAGATAGTCTCTCCTCTTCCGATTTGACGTTGGTCGAAGGTGGAGCGGAGGTTGCGCGCGATGCGATTGGTGGCGCAAAGAATCACCCAATCGCTATCGAGATCGAGCTGATCAAACAGTCTGTTTGTCGATAGCGGCCTGTCTATTGGAAATGTCATGGCTGTTGTTTGCCCTGTTGTTTTCAGCGTAATTAACTCAGGCAAAGCCTGATGCTTCTTATTGGATGAGGATTGGCTCGAACGGAGCGATTGCCGCGAATTATGCCATGCCCGTTGATGCGCCAAATGTGTTGAGTGGTGTATTTGAAAGTGGTAAATGTATTCAAGCTGCGGGTGTGAACAAGGCTAACCTCTCCCGGCTCCCCCGCTTCGACAGGCTCAGGGCAGGCTTGTCAGGGGAGGATGCTAGGCCCTCCTCCTGACAAGGGGGAGCTGGAGGGGGTTTGTTTTTGGGTTGCACCACCACTTTCAAATGAACCCTAGGTTAAACTAATCATTGCATATTGAAATGTTATCTTTTAATATGCGCGGATGATAAAGCGCAGGCTACTGACCAATCTGACTCAAACACTGGCAGAATCCCCGGCAGTCGCACTGCTCGGGCCGCGTCAGGCTGGCAAAACCACGCTGGCAAAAATTATTGCGGCGCAACATCCGGACAGCATGTATCTGGATCTTGAGCGGCCCTCTGACTTGGCAAAGCTGACTGACCCGGAGTTGTTTTTATCGCGCTATGCGGATCGGCTCATTGTGTTGGATGAAATTCAGCGCCAACCGGAATTGTTTTCCGTTTTGCGCGCCCTGATTGATGAAAAACGATGCCCCGGACGTTTTTTGCTTTTGGGTTCTGCTTCACCGCAGTTATTGCATCAGGCTTCGGAATCATTGGCGGGCCGCATTTCATTCCACGAGCTTGCGCCGTTTGATGTGGGCGAAATTGTCCCAACCCATTTTGAATTGCAGAATTTTTGGCTGCGCGGCGGGTATCCGCCCAGCTGGTTGGCGAAAACGGAACAAGCATCGTTTGCCTGGCGTGAGTCCTTTATCTCTACGCATCTGGAGCGTGATATCCCGTCTTTTGGGATTCGCGTCCCCGGCACAACAATGCGGCGTTTCTGGCAAATGCTTGCGCACCTGCATGGGCAACTGTGGAATGCTTCACGTCTGGCTGCCGGGTTTGGCGTTTCGGCGCCTACTGTGGAGCACTACTTGGGTATTTTGGAAGCCACCTATATGATTCGGCGGCTGCTCCCGCTTCACGTCAATCTCGGCAAGCGACTCATAAAATCCCCCAAGATATACCTGCGCGACAGCGGCTTGCTGCATGCCTTGCTTGGCGTAGTCAATCTGGATGAGCTTTCCGGGCATCCTGTTGTAGGCGCGTCATGGGAAGGCTGGGTATTGGAGCAGATTGCCCAATTGCTGGGGCCGCAATGGCAACTGTCGTTTTATCGCACGGCAGCCGGTGCGGAAATTGATGTGGTCGCCGAACGGGGCAACCGGATGATCGGGTTCGAGATAAAGTTTTCCAGCGCGCCAGCTTTGGCTAAAGGCTGCTGGGCAGCGATTGCAGATTTGGAGCTGGATCATACTTATGTTGTCGCGCCAGTGGAAAGCGGCTACCCGCTAGCCGATAATGTCGAAGTGGTGCCTGCCGCAGGGTTGGCAACCTTGCTCATGGCTTTATAAGCAAAGTTGCCAAGGGCGAAATGAACGCGATCATTGAGTAATCAAATGGCTCTTTTGTGGAAAATAATAAAAGCGGCCTTTTGGCCGCTTTTATATTTAGAAGAAGAGTGCCAGCCCTTTTGCAATTTATTGCGTTTGTAGCTCGCGCCAGGAAGTTCGTCTTGTTGCCCCAGTGCCTTTCGTTTCAGGAGTCACTGTTAGTATGTCGCCCCCTGCCGTGGTTACCCATGCCTTGAGTCCCCCACCTGGCAATCTGCCGACGACGAAGCCCACCGACAAAGCACTCCCCAGCTTTTGTCCAACGACCTGCTCAATTGCCGTATCGACGTTTTGACCTGACAAGAAATCAAAGCTATACAGCCAACTTGATCCGCCTATGGTGCATGCGCTCGTTTCTGGAATATTGGTTACCACGATCAGTGTACCCGACACTAATTGGGGATCAAGATTCACCCGCTCACCCGGTGAAGGTGAAGGGGAGACCGGTAGATTTGTTCCTAGATCACTCACCTGAAAATCTGCATACCAGCCCGAATTGCTGGCCCAGTTGACAGCGTTATGGCTGGTCGTGCGTGTCGTTGCAGTGGGTTCATAGATATACTGTTTCACAAAACTGCCACGGGTTCCGGCATAAGTACGTGGATTGTTGTAATAGGCAGCAGCGCCGGTTAAGGCCAAGTCGTCCTTGATTCCATAAACCGATTGAACTTGCACATTCGACAAGTCCGTCGTGCCGAGATAGCGCCCCGTGGTCACATATATGGCCGTGATCCCTGTTCCCAGAAGGGAATTTGAGACGTTGTGCGTCGGGTCGCCCAGCTCGGGGCGCGTGGTTATTGACTGAGCCACACCTGAGGCATCTTTCAACGAGGCGATCTTGGTTGCGGTTGGCGCACCTGCTGCACCGGCCGCTCCCAGATCGAAACGCCATACATCGCCATTCAAGTCGCCGCCGTAAACGAATCGGGTTGTAAAGTCAGTGCTTAAGTTATCAAACCAGGGGCTGAGTTTTGCCAAGCCACTGGGTGGGTTGGTTGCCGCACCTGTGGCCGTTTTATGCAACACGGCGCCAGTTACTGCGTCCAGCACGAACAACGTGCCTGCTCCTGAACCGGGTGAAACATTGTTGTAACCCGACGCCACCAATACCACCCATTTTTGATCCGTGCTGCGTTTTACAATGGCGGGGTTGCCGTAGCTGTAGCCAATATCGGCATCAGAAATGGCACACAGTGCGCTGTCCGAGCATATCTCCCACAGCGCTTCCGGATTGGCCGGATCGGTCACATCCAAGGCGTAAAACCCGCGACCGCCCAGCCCCAAGCCGCCCACCAGTATCGTGCGCCACCTGCCTAGCGTGTCATCATAGATATCCATCACCTCGGGTGACCCGTCAACATAATATTGATGGAGTGTGGCGTAACTGGCTTCGGCCAATTTATAGAGATTGGGCATCACGATTTTTGGTACATACGCCCACATTTCAGCCCCGGTATCGGAATTAAAGGCATGCAACATCCCGTCGTTTGAGCCCATGTACAGCGCGCCTTGGCGTGCCGCTTGCGCCGACTTGAATGTGCCATATCCTGCATCGCTAAAGCTGTATTGCGGCAATTTAACATAAGCCGGTTTGGCATTCACCGTATCGCCGAGAAAATGCTCGCGCGCCCGATACACGCTTGTCTCAATCGACTGATCGCCACGCAGATAGTCGACCATATTCAGCCCACTGTTGCCGGCGGCTGTCAGCCCTGCCGACATTGTCCCCGAGCATTGAGACAGCAGCAGATAGCTGCACTTGTTGTCGAAAAAAGTTTTTTCGGATGCAGTCAGGTTGCTGTACAAAAAGTCTTTGAGCCGGTCGTCCCCCGCATTTGTATCATCGAAGGTATGAATAAGGCGCGACATTTTTGAAGCTGTTGCATCTGCTTGAATCATGGTATCCAGCTGTGCCTGGGCAGACCAACGGATGGCTGGCTCTACATTACCCGTTGTCGGATCAATCAACTTCGCGGTCACTTCACCATCCCACTTCGTGGTGCGATAAGTCGAGCTGAAAATGGAACGGTCCGTCTGGGTAATGTTCGGACTGCTGGTGGCGGATGCCGCTGCCGCTGCCAGTCGTGTATTGATGCCAGCCAAAGCATTGGTCAATCCCTCTGTCAATGACTTTGGATCACGTGCGTTGTAATATGTCCCGCGCCCGTTGACAGCGGCATGCCACAAGTCATCCAACGCGGTCTGTGAGTCAGATACCGGCAACGGCCAGTTACAGATACCGGCACCCGAAAAGGCGCAGCCTGAGGCAGAAGTTTTAATTTTTGAAAAATCACCCGTTACGGCTGTTTCATAATCGGGCTGATAGGTCATCAATCCGTCCGCCAAGCCCAAAGAGAAGGTCGTCATGTGCTGCGTGCCGGCCAATCCAGCAGCCGTGTCTTTAGTCGTCATTGGCACGATGTTGTTGCAAACATCGCCACCTCCGACACCGGTACAATTGCCCAACGCGCTGGTGCGCAAGTCATTTTCGTAGTAATACATCGCCACGTCTGCCAGCGTATTCGAAGCGCCGGTTACGCCCCCGTCATAGGCTCCGTCACCGCGTTTCGACGTGCCTGAATCGGCGTTGTCGTGATTTCCCATGGTGGTCGTCCCATTTAACTCTTTGACAGAGGAGGATGTGCCATTCCAATAACCGTCCGTGGTGAGCAGTTCGTAATTTTGCTGGCACGCATATTCCATCGGGTCGTCGGTCATCACCCCGGGTTTCTTGCCCGCAAAATAGCGTCCTGCTTTTGACAGTGCGATACGCAAGGGTGTACCGCCACTCGGGTTGGTCGCATAAAGCTTGGCGTACCAGTTGGTTTTTTGTGTCGTATCAAACATGCCAACGGGCAAATAATCGGTTGAGTTTTCATTGATGGTGACGAAGCCGACGCGGTAATTATGATCCAGAGCCTGGAACGCAACCCCAACCGCTGATTTCATCATTTGCATCCGCGTGCGGTAGTAAGCGTACCAATTCGCGAAATTGGTCATTTCTTCGGTGTAAGTGCAATTGGGTGGCGCAGCACAATCGGAGCGAGCGCTACGATCTATAACCAGGGTATTGTTGAAAATCAAACTTACACCACTCGCGTCGACTGTGCCTGAATAAAGCACATTGCCGTAAGTTGTTGTGCTTGGAACGATGTCGCCACGCCAAAATAAGCCATACCGCGCGTACTGAAAATTGATGCCGGTTCCGACGCTGTATTTCGCTTGGCAATTGATCGTGGCGCCTGGTGATGATTGTGCGCCCGCATCGCCAGGCGGCAATGCAGCAGTGGCGGCATCTTTGCAAAAACGCACCGGCGCGGGTTCGCTATAGGTGATACCCGCGATAGTAATTGGCCCCGTAGCCGCGACACATTTTGTCAGGTAGATGCTGTCGCAATACTCGGTCGGGATAATCACGAAATAATATGGGTTAGCATTGACTGTACTCGCCGAGTTGTAGGTTGTGGTTGTTCCCGATCCTGACGCAATTTTGTCGATCTTGCATTGTGAGCTGGTGGTGGCTCCGCCCATCGACGTATAGGTGAAAGAATTGGCATCAACCCGGGTGATGGCAACGGAGCTACTGGTTTTATAGCCGCTATCGCAAACTCCCACCGGGGATGTCGCATTGTCAACCTGCACCTGATCACCTGTCGCCAGACCATGCGCGGTCTTGTATACCCTGACCGTTGTTCCTGAAGTGCTCACCCCTGGCGATGCCGGAGTCGTGCTGGTGCTCATGGTGATATTGCAACTGGTATTGCTCGCTGTGCCAACTGCTGCCCCCACGGTGTAGCTAAAACTGGTGGAGCTGATGCGCGTCATCGGCACAGCAGACGCCTTGTACCCGGCGTCGCAGATGCCCGAGCCGTTGACTGTCGTCATCAGGTTGCCGTCGGCTAAAGCCGGGCTCGGTGCAGAAGCCAGCGTTACCGTAACCGTGCTACCAACTTTGCTGATGCTGGGCAACGTTGCCGAACCGGCTGTCGTATGCTTGACGACTACCTTGCAATCGGTTTTCGACCATTTATCATCATCATCCAGATTACCGATATAAGTAAACGACCTCGGAGGCCCGACTGTCGCATTGGAAATAGTCACATTACTTACGGATTTACGCCAACTTTTGGAGCAATCGTACCCACTGGGTTCGGATACTGTAACTGTATCTCCGTTCACAAAGGTCGGTGTGGTCGGTGCAGAGTATGTAACCGTCACCGTATCGCCCGAGTGAGTCAGGCTGGTCAAAGTCAAGGTATAGGGATCGGTTGTCGATCCGGTGGCTACATTCAGTGTGCCGTTATAGAGGGTGCTGACGGTTGTGACCGCTTGATTCAATGTTCCATTGATCAGGTTGGTCGTAGTGCCGCCAGCCGTCAATGTGCCTGGAAAAGCATAGAGCGGCGGATTGTCTGCCGAGACTGTCGCGCGCAAAGAAAATGGGTTATTGGTATCCACCCCGTTCTTCTTTTTAGTCCATCCCGAGGGGCAGCCCGACGAGCAGCCCCACACCACTTCTGGGTAACCATTGGTCAGGTTGATGGTGCTGGTGCTTTGCACCCCATAACCATCTACTTTGACCGCCGTCCACGGGGAGCCTTGGGATGCCTTCAGCGAATCATCTGCGTTGACCGGTAACTGGTAGGTAAGCCTCGGGTTGTAGGCCATACCGTTATATTCATTGGTTTGATAAGGCGTCTCTCCGGCTCCGCAGGTGTTTGACACCTTGCAATGATTTGCACTGCCTCCAGAGTAGGTTCGCCCGCCGGCATAATCCGGCAAATAACTCCAATCCATACTGCCTGAATCGTCCAGCGTGAATAAAATATTGGGGCGTACAACAGAGGAAGATGTGCTCGCCAAGGGGGCAGATGCAAGATCGGTCGTCGCCGCGTGGGATAGCCCACTCGCTCCAATGGTCAGCGCGATTGCCAAGACAGAAAATTGAAACTTGCGGCGTATTTTATTTGCATTTTTCATGATGACCTCCTGTGTGTTTCTATTCACTAACGTCTCAAAAAATACTGCAATGGACTATTGTGCGATCAAAGACAGCGTTTGCGCATAAGTAACGGTGTTGCGCGGCCCCACCGAACGCGAGGTGATGCGGTAAAAAATGGACGTGCTGGTGCAAGGTAGAAGCTGTGTTTTGCTACAGCCCGTTTCAGGCTGGGTAAGCGTCTGGCACAGTTGGCCAGCCGCGCCTGGGTCCAAGCCCGGCGCCTGGCACATGCGATGGATCAAATAACTGACCGTCGCAATGGGGTTGCCATTTGCATCGTTCACCGTGACGGTTGGTGCGCCATTCCAGTTGGCAGCGACTGTCCACCATGTGTAATCCGTTGCCAGCAGGCAGGCGCGTGTGACCTCGCAAGCCAATAGCGGCGAGGAAGAGTATCCTGGCAAGTTAATGGTTCCTCCCGCACATCCCGCAGCGGTTGCTCCGCCGGGGCATAGCTGTCCATTGTTAAAATCCAATATAGATTTATCTGCTGCGTTGCTGCTGTTGGCCACCGACATCAGCGCATTAAAACCCGCGCTCGTTCCGGCATCGCTCGCATGCAGCGTTTCCTGCCGGAAAGCCAGATTCCCTGCGATCACGCTCCCAGTATCCACGGAGCGCATCATGCCGATACCTGCCAAGGTCATCGCCACCAAAATGATCAGCGTAATCAGCAGCACCACCCCGCGCTGGCTATTTGGTATGCCCATCGGCATTTTTGCCATACCCGTTATGCTGCGCCCATTAACTTTGCCTGCTTTCATAACGCTCTCCACACTACATTGCGTAGCGGCACGGTAGTTTCGAACGTCTTGTAGCGGTAACACTTCCAATCATCGCCTGGTGCCAAGCCCACGTTACCGGAAAGATCCAAGGGCAGTGCTGTACTGTCGATCCAGATAGGGGGGGTGGTCGTGGTATCGCATGTGCCGCCTGTGACACTGGGCTTCTCCGGCTGTGCGCTGCGCGCAACCAGGACGAGGCGCACAGCGTACACGGTCAGCATGTTTGCCGGTGCAGCTTGCGACCATTCGTTGGCATTTATCACCCCGTCCCCGTTCGCATCAGTTCCATATTCTGCCTTCAGCAACACGATCCCATCGGAAATCACGTTAGTGGTTGTGCCGGCTAAGGGCAGACAGTTCAATGAAGGTGTACAGGTAGCATAAGGAGTTCCCCCCCCTGGTGTCGGGTCGGGAATCGTGCTGGATACCAACTGCGCTTGAGCATCAATAGTGATCGTTTCGACGGTTAGCGCGGGAGGCACCGCCGAAGCGAAAACGACCGGATCGGGAGGGAATGAGCCAAAATCCCAGCTTTGCCTATAATTTATCACGATGCTATCCGAGGCATTGGCTGCACCGGGTGTAATTGTCACCGGCGCGGTACCCGTCGGGTCAGCGGGGAGCGGTGCCAAATTGGTGCTGGAAAATATCCCATACCCGCCCTCCCTCAAGGAACGCTCCAAAGAAAACAGGGCCGATGCACCATTTTGCAAAGCGTTACCAGCGCCGGTCGTGGTGCGCTTTATTCCCTCCGATACAGAAAAAACCTGAAAAATAACAATCGTTCCCAACAGCGCAATGACCATGCCCACCATGACATCGACCAAGCTAAAGCCAGCATGGGCTTTGATGCTCAAGTTGTCATAATCTATTTTCATAGTGTACTGGCTCGCTAAGTTAAGATGAATTGGTTAGTCAATAAAAGTAGAAACGTCATGGCGATGTGGTGTAGCTCCAGAAGCGGCAGTTGGAGGTAACCAACTAACTGTGACTGTTACCGCCGCGCCACTTATCGCAATGCTTGCTGTTCCATTGGGTAGTTCTGCCGCCACGCCACTGGTCGCCCAAGCTTGTGTATAGGTATTGCCGTTTGCGGAATCGCATGGGTTGCACGCGAAGGTCGGGTCTGGATTGGCGATCATCACGTTGGAAGCGTTCGCATTGATGGTATTTAGGCGAGTCGCCCATACCGTACCAACGATCTGATTGGCCAAAAATCCGGCCGTACTGCGATATTTAGTATCTGCCACATTGTTGATCGCCGTCGCCTGCATCCCGACCAGCGCCAGAATGCCAATCGAGAAAATCAAAATAGAAATCAATGCCTCCAATATCACGGAGCCTGCCTGTTGGGTTTTGTTGCGTTTCATGTTAGTGCCCTCCGTTCAGCAGTGTCTCGGGTCAGTGGCTGACAACAGCGGCGATGGATCACACATCCGTGTATTGCCCCCCGCTCCGACAGTGACCCGCAAAGGGCGATCGCCGGTTGGAGTGGAAACGTCGACCTGTGTGATGGAAGCGCTTGCATCGGCATTTGCCACGACTCTGCCCAAACTGTTGAACGTGACAGTCGTGACAGTCGTATCTCCAATAGGCAAATTGTTGATAGCAAGCTGCGCAAGCTGTGAGCCTTCCTGGCTGGAGCGTTCCTGCATACGCAGTTCGGTAGCCGTTCCCGCCCCGCATTCCGCTGTAGCAGCCGGTGCAGCAGCCGGTGCAGTGAAGGGAATGGCCAGCACCTGCCAGGAAGAAAGGGGGGCGTTACACAAAACAAAACGCGCCCGCCCGTTGTTCTTTACCGCCTCATTGCGTGTCACCTGGATGCCATTCAATATCGATTCGGCTGCGGTGCGTATCTGCTGATTCTGTATCCATGTGCTATAGCTAGGCGCTGCGAGTACGAGCAACACACCGACGATGACGACCGCTATCATCAATTCGATTAGAGTAACGCCGCGCTGTTTGCTTTTGCTTAGCATGATCCGCCCGGCTTGGTTGCCCAGCACGCCGCATTGCCCGTCCACCCCGGTGCGGTGATCGTACTGGTCTTGGTGTTTTGTTGATCAATGGTGTAGGCAAAATTGAGCATACTGCTGATACCTGTGGCGGTGATGGTGTAAGTGGTTGCCGTAGCAATACAGGCAAATGTGAAATATTGCACTGCAGGAGTGGCTGGCATCGCCACGCCACAGGCAGCACCATTCAGGTAGGTGCGATTGTCCTGATAATATTGTTCCATGCTGACGCGCAGGCTGGAGAGGTTTGTCGTGGCCTCTGCAATTTTTCCGCGTTGTACATAGTTGCTGTAGGCGGGTAAGGCTATGCTTGCCAGAATTGCGACGATTGCAACAGTTATCATTAACTCCATCAGGGTAAAACCTTTTTGCGTTTTCATTGCGTTCTCCTTTGGGTGGGCATAGTAGGGCGCGTATTTTTTGATTTCTACCCGAAACCGACCAGAGGCAGAGGTGTCCCGATAGGCGGCATGCCCATCACGACGAACGCGGGTTTTGCTGAAGAAATTTTTTGGAGATTATCCGGGCCTGTTTTTTGTGATGAAATGAAGCGAGGCGTGAAATGAACCCAGATAGTTCATTAGCTATTGGGGTATTGAAGAATCAATGGGTTGTAGGTCGGGTTTTAACCCAACCGCTTCGGCAGGCTCAGGACAGGCATGTCGGGCTGAAGCCCGACCTTGCCCCAATGGATTATCTGGGATGAAGCAGAAAATTCCGAAAGCCATTTACAGCAAGGACTGCAGCCCGCTTGGTGTGGGTGCGCCAAAGAAAAAGCCCTTCACTAGGAAGGGCTCAGACTACCTGGCGGAGAGGGAGGGATTCGAACCCTCGATACAAGTTTAAGCTCGTATGCGCCCTTAGCAGGGGCGTGCCTTCGACCTCTCGGCCACCTCTCCGAAGGCCGCGCATAGTAATGTATCCGACCAGAAAGGTCAAACTGTTGTTTGCTTTGTGTTGGCCCGTTATTTTGCATCCGATGAAAATACACTGAAGTCGCCCATTTATATTATTATATACAGGCAACAACACAAGGAGAATGATCATGGCTAAAGGGCAGCAACGAAAAACCAAAGAAGCGAAGAAACCTAAAAAGCAACCTGCGCCTGCTGCGTAACGGTAGTTTTTTATCGGCGCCAAGCGTGGCGTGGCGCTGGTTTCGAGAAGCGTATGGCACAAGATTTCGAGCATCTGGCTCGAAGTTTTTTGCTGTGCTTACGATTCACCTGATGGGTATGGCGAGCAGGCATCACTGATAGTGAAACTCGCCATGCCCATTTTTCCATTCTAACGGGCATGGCAATTTTGCCACCCCTGAAAATGAAACATTTCGAAAAATTGTTCGCGTTTTACTCCGAACCTCAAACCCCCTCCAGCTCCCCCCTTGCCAGGGGGGAGAGCCTAGACTCCTCCCCTGACAAGGGGAGGCTGGGAGGGGTTTGGGTTGTTTCACGTTAACCTTCATCCTTCCAAGGGTGAAGATGTTGGCGCATTATGGGATTTTGGTAGGAGCGCAATTTACCTCGAAGAGGTTCTTGTGCCCTATGGGTATTGCGCGATTAACCTTAAATGTCGCCCGATAAATCTGGCTTCTACGGTAAGGCGCATCAAACTGGCACATTTGTAATTTCCGCCTCACTTATTACTTTAGCGATTGAATTCACAATGAACGACACTACTTTCCCTAACCAGGACGACAATCAGATCATCACGGAACGCCGCCACAAACTTGCGGAGATACGCAAGGCAGGTGTCGCTTTCCCGAACGATTTTGAACGCAAAAACCTGTCCGCAGATCTGCATAGCGCTTATGGCGAAATGAGCCATGAGGAGCTGGATGCCGCGAAGGTTCAAGTCGCGGTCGCCGGACGTATGATGTTGAAGCGCGTAATGGGCAAGGCCAGTTTCGCCACGGTGCAGGACATGAGCGGGCGCATCCAGTTGTTCATCAGCAACGGCGATACCGGCGAAGAAGCGCACAACGCGTTCAAGCACCACGACCTTGGCGACATTCTCGGTGCGGTCGGCGTGCTGTTCAAGACCAAAACCGGCGAACTCTCCGTGCGCGTGTCGCAGGTGCGTTTTCTGACCAAGGCACTGCGCCCGTTGCCGGAAAAATTCCACGGACTGACCGATCAGGAGCAGAAATACCGCCAGCGCTATCTCGATCTGATCACCAACGAGGACGCGCGCAAGGTGTTCATGACGCGCACCCAGATCATTCAGGCGATCCGCGAATTTTTCATCCGCCACGGCTATCTGGAAGTGGAAACGCCGATGATGCATCCCATCCCCGGCGGCGCGGCGGCCAAGCCGTTTGTCACCCATCATAATGCGTTGGACATGCAAATGTATTTGCGCATTGCGCCGGAGCTGTACCTGAAGCGCCTGGTGGTGGGCGGCTTTGAGAAGGTGTTCGAGGTCAACCGCAATTTTCGCAACGAGGGGCTGTCGACGCGGCACAACCCGGAATTCACCATGCTGGAATTCTACGAGGCGTATCGCGATTACAAGTACCTGATGGATTTCAGCGAGAGCCTGTTCCGCGAAGTGGCGCAGAAAGTGCTGGGCACAACGCTGATCACTTATCAGGGCAACCCACTGGATCTGGGCAAGCCGTTCCACCGTCTGACGATGGTGCAGGCGATCCGGAAATATCATCCGCAATTCACCGATGCGCAACTGAACGACCGCGACTTTCTGGTCAACGAACTGGATGATCTGAAGGCCAAATACAAGCCGGCGGACGGCATCGGCGGGCTGCAACTGTCGCTGTTCGAGGAACTCGCCGAGGCGCACCTGTTCGAGCCGACCTTCATCATCGACTATCCGGTGGAAGTTTCGCCGCTGGCGCGCAGCAGCGACAAGAACCCGGAGATTACCGAACGCTTCGAGCTGTTCATCGTCGGGCGCGAAATCGCCAACGGCTTCTCCGAATTGAACGATGCGGAAGACCAGGCCGCGCGTTTCGATGCGCAAGTCGCGGCAAAAGACGCAGGTGATGAGGAGGCGATGTTCAAGGACAACGATTATGTGCGCGCGCTGGAATACGGCCTGCCGCCGACCGCCGGCGAGGGTATCGGCATCGACCGGCTGGTGATGCTGCTCACCGACAGCGCCAGCATCCGCGACGTGATCCTGTTCCCTCACATGCGCCCGGAGTGATTTCAATAACCGATAGGGGCGCAATTCATCGCGGCTTTATTTCTGGTGCATGAATAAATCAGGGCATGAATCTGCCCCTACTGACAATGCTGACCGACGACACAAATAAACGCCTGTTGCAACTCTATCCGATGCTGCGCGAATTGCCCGCCGCAGAAAAGGAAACCCTGCTGGCATCTGCCAATGTGATGCGTGTCCCGGCCGGAACCGTGATATTTGATGAGAACCAGCCCTGTCAGGGTTTTCCGCTGCTGCTGTCCGGTAGCATCCGTGTCATAAAAGCCGCGCCGAACGGGCGCGAGTTGCTGTTGTATCGTGTTGTGTCTGGCGAGAGTTGCATCCTCACCAGCAGTTGCCTGCTCGGCCATACCCGCTACCAGGCGCGCGGCATCAGCGAAGAGGCCCTGGAAATGGTGTTGCTGCCCGCTACCTCTTTTTACGCTTTGTTCGGCAAACACGAAGCATTTCGCAACTATGTATTCCTGTTATTTTCCGACCGGCTCACCGACCTGATGCAACTGGTTTCCGCCGTGGCCTTTCAGAAGCTCGACCAACGCCTCGCCAAACTGATCGTCAACAAACCCCACCCGATACATGCCACCCATCAGATTCTGGCCGACGAACTCGGGTGCGCGCGCGAAATCGTCAGCCGTTTGCTCAAAGGCTTTGCAGAACAAGGCTGGGTCAGGCTGGGGCGCGAGCTCATTGAAATCACCGATGCCGCGTCGCTTAAAAAATTCGCCGAGCTGTAGTGCGGCCGGCCATTCCCCTGCATCCGGTAAAGGTGCACCTCCGTTTTGCCTTGTGTGATTTTTATCACTGACACCAAGGCGCGGCTCTTCTAACCTGCGAACCTCTCCGACCCATAAACGAGGTTCAACATGAAAGCAAACGAAGGAACAATCGACCGCGCATTGCGTGTCATTGCCGGCTTGGTATTGATTGCGCTGGCCGCCACAGGCACGGTGGGCGTGTGGGGCTGGATAGGCATCATGCCCTTGCTGACCGGCGCCATCGGCTTTTGCCCGGCCTATACGATTTTAGGCATCAACACCTGCCCGATGAAAAAATAACCAAAAGCACTCTCCCGCTCCTCCCCCCTTCGCCCGATAGTTTCTCCCATCTATCGGGCGTTTTTACGCCCATCGCTCTTCGGCAAGATGAGCATATAATCAGCGCATGACTACACCGATCCACATCGACCTGCAAATCACCGGCATGCACTGCGCGTCCTGTTCCGCGCGCCTGGAAAAAATATTGAACCAACTGCCGGAAGTGGCGGCCACGGTAAACATCGCCACCGAGAAAGCGCATATCGATTACAACCCGCAACAAGCAGACCTAGCCGCCCTGATCAAGGCCGTGCAGGGCGCCGGGTTCGACGCGCATCAGCTGCGCGATTTCGCCGCAGAAAAGCAGGATCGCATGGCAGCCTACCGCCGCGAGAAAATTCAATTCGCCATCGCCGCACTACTCACCCTGCCGTTGCTCGGTGAAATGCTGTTGATGTTCTTCGGCATCCACGCCATGCTGCCGGGCTGGTTGCAATTTGCGCTCGCCACGCCGGTGCAATTCTGGAGCGGCCGGCGTTTTTACGCCGGCGCATGGAGCAGCCTGAAGAGCGGCGGCAGCAACATGGACGTGCTGGTTGCGCTCGGTACCAGCGCGGCTTATTTGCTCAGTTGTGCGGTGCTGCTGGCGAATTTTTATGGTATGGGTCTCGATCAGCCGATTTATTTCGAGGCGAGCGCCACGTTGATCACCTTGATCCTGCTAGGCAAGCTGCTCGAAGCGCGCGCCAAGGGCAAGGCCTCTGGCGCGCTGGAAGCGCTGATCAACCTGCAACCGAAGCTGGCGCATGTCGAGCGCGACGGTGTCATGCAGGAACTGGCCGTCGAACAGATGCAGGCGGGCGACGTGTTTCTGGTGCGCCCCGGCGAAAGCGCGCCGGTCGACGGCGAGGTTCTGGAAGGCTCGTCCAGCATGGATGAAGCCATGCTCACCGGGGAAAGCCTGCCGCAGAACAAGCAGCCCGGCGACAAGGTCTATGCCGCCACGCTCAACCAGAACGGCCTGTTGAAATGCCGCGCGCTGGCGGTGGGCGCGCATACCCAGCTCGCCGCGATCATCCGTCTGGTGGAGCAGGCGCAAGGCTCGAAGGCCGCGATCCAAAGGCTCGCCGACCAGATCTCCGCCGTGTTCGTGCCGGTGGTGCTGGTCATCGCGCTGCTGACCCTGGCGGGCTGGTGGCTGTTAGGCGGCGAGTTCACCGTTGCGCTGATTAACGCCGTATCCGTGCTGGTCATCGCCTGCCCTTGCGCCTTGGGGCTGGCCACGCCCACCGCCATCGTCGTCGCCACCGGGCGCGCCGCGCAGGCGGGCATCCTGGTCAAGGACGCCGCCGCGCTGGAACGCGCCCACAAACTCTCGGTGCTGGTGGTGGACAAGACCGGCACGTTGACCGAAGGCAAACCGGGCGTGACCGATTTGTTGCCGACGCCGGGAATTTCCCCGGACGAGTTGCTGCAAACAGCGGCGCTGCTCGCGCAGGGCTCCACGCATCCGCTGTCGCGGGCCCTGCTCGATCATGCCCAAGCCCAAGCCCGGCAAATCGCACTGGCGCAAACCAGCGGCATCAGCGAAGTCTCCGGGCACGGCCTGCGTGCGGAGATCGACGGTGAGCATTACCTGCTCGGCTCTCCGGCATTCGCGATGCGCGAAAGCATCGCGATCGACGAACAGCAGATTCTCGCGTTGCAGCAACAGGGCAAGACCGTGATTGCGCTGGCCCGCAGCGGCGCGCTGCTGGGCTACATCGCCTTCGCCGATCAACTGCGCGCCAGCAGCCGCGCCGCCGTGGCGCAACTCTCCGCAATGGGCATCCGCGTGGTGATGTTGAGCGGCGACAACCACGCCACCGCGCAGGCCATCGCGGCGCAGGCAGGCATCGCGGAATTTCGCGCCGAGGTGCTGCCGCAGGACAAGGCCGCGCAAGTGCAATCGCTCAAAGAGTCCGTCATTCCCGCGCAGGCGGGAATCCAGTTAGATAAAAACGCTGGATTCCGGGTCAAGCCCGGAATGACGAACCTTGTCGGCATGGTCGGCGACGGCATCAACGACGCGCCCGCACTGGCCGCTGCCGATGTCAGTTTCGCGATGCGCAGCGGCAGCGACATCGCCATCGAAGCGGCGGACATCACCTTGATGCGCAACGACCTGATGGGTGTCGCGGACGCGATTTCCCTGTCGCGCGCCACCCTGAGGAAAATCCGCCAGAACCTGTTTTTCGCCTTTGCATACAACGTGCTGGGTATCCCCCTCGCCATGCTCGGCATGCTCAACCCTGTGATCGCCGGTGCGGCGATGGCGATGAGTTCGGTGTCGGTGGTCAGCAATGCGCTGCTGTTGAAGCGCTGGAAACGCCAGACATAGAGCGTCTAAATTTTAACCCAGATAATCGTGCGCCAGCACAAACTGGCAAGTGATAGTCGGTGAAAGTCCGATACAAGAAAGGAGTAGCGAACCGTCTTGACCCCGAGTCATGCGTTTCACATCGCGAGGTGTGGGGGCGAAGCGTTGACAGGGGACA
>JAUYJO010000065.1 GCA_030700315.1 Gallionella sp. | reverse complement strand
GTGCAAACCGGGCAGCATCAAGCCGCACACCAAATTTACCGCCGAGATCTACGTGCTGGGCAAAGACGAAGGCGGCCGCCACACCCCGTTCTTCCAAGGCTACCGCCCACAGTTCTACTTCCGCACCACCGACGTGACCGGCGCGGTCGAACTGCCGGCAGGCACCGAAATGGTCATGCCCGGCGACAACGTCAGCATCACCGTCAACCTGATCAACCCGATCGCGATGGAAGAAGGCCTGCGTTTCGCGATTCGCGAGGGCGGCCGTACTGTCGGCGCGGGCGTGGTGGCGAAGGTTATCGAGTAAAGGAATGAGAAGGGTAAAGGGGGAGGAGGGAAGGGTTTAACCCTTCTCCCTTCCCTCTTCTCCCTTTACCTGGCACAAGTAGTTGCAAGGTTGATTGAGTAAAGATACAATGCGCGCCCTCGCGTGGTTCGGGCTTGTTTTGAACCACGCGTTTTCGTTCTTTAATTAGCGGCATTGCCGCATAGAAGCAAGAGAAAATTATGCAAAGTCAAAAAATTCGCATTCGCCTCAAGGCGTTTGATTATCGTTTGATCGACCAGTCGGCGGCGCAGATTGTTGAAACTGCCAAGCGCACTGGCGCGGTGGTAAACGGCCCGGTGCCTTTGCCAACCAAGATTGAGCGTTTCGATGTGTTGCGTTCCCCGCACGTCAACAAGACTTCGCGCGATCAATTTGAAATTCGCACCCATCTGCGCTTGATGGATATTGTCGACCCTACCGACAAGACGGTAGACGCGTTGATGAAACTGGATTTGCCGGCTGGTGTGGATGTCGAGATCAAATTGCAGTAATAGTTGCAGCAGGCATCAAGTTGTTGTACCAGGCAGCAAGAAGATCGGTTGACCAATTGTAGTCAGCCCCTTAACAAGAGGAAATTAAAATGAGCTTAGGACTTGTCGGTCGCAAGATTGGCATGACCCGCGTTTTTACCGAAGACGGATCGTCGTTGCCGGTAACTGTGCTGGAAGTGTCCAATAATCGTGTCACTCAGGTTAAATCCGTGGATACCGATGGCTATGCCGCTGTGCAACTGGCACACGGTGTGCGCCGTCCCGGACGCGTCAGCAAGGCTGCCGCCGGACATTACGCCAAGGCGGGTGTGGAAGCGGGGAGTGCACTCAAGGAATTCACCGTTTTACCTGAACAACTGGCCGGCCTGCAGGCAGGCTCCACGGTCAGCGTGGAAATTTTTCAGGTAGGTCAACTCGTCGATGTGACGGGCACAACCAAAGGTAAGGGTTACGCCGGCACGATCAAGCGTCACCACTTCAAATCCGGTCGTGCATCACACGGCAACTCGAAATCGCACAACGTCCCCGGCTCTATCGGCATGGCGCAAGATCCTGGCCGGGTGTTCCCCGGCAAGCGCATGACCGGTCATCTCGGTGATGTGCAGCGTACTGTTCAGAATCTACAAGTCGTGCGCGTCGATGTTGCGCGCCAATTGTTGCTGGTAAAAGGCGCCGTCCCAGGCTGCACAAACAGCAGCATTGTCGTGCGCCCCGCAGTGAAGGCAGGTGCATAATGGAACTCAAAGTCATTAACGATCAGGGTCAGGCGACCGCCAATCTGCATGCGTCAGACGAATTGTTTGGCCGCGAATACAACGAGGACCTGGTGCATCAGTTGGTCACCGCCTATATGGCCAATGCGCGTGGCAGTAACAGCAAGCAAAAGGGCCGCAGCGAAATCGCCAAGAGTACGCGCAAGCCGTTCGCCCAAAAAGGCACGGGCCGCGCGCGTGCCGGTATGGCATCCAGCCCGTTGTGGCGCGGCGGCGGCAAGATATTCCCGAACACCGGCGAAGAAAATTACACACAAAAAATTAATCGCAAGATGTACCGCGCCGGACTGGCTGCGATATTGTCCAGGCTGGTCAGCGAGAATCGTTTAGTGGTGGTGGACAGCCTGACGGTCGATGCGCCCAAGACCAAGTTACTGGCGCAAAAAATCAAAGGGATGGGTCTCGATGGCCGCCTGTTGATCATCACCGACGATTTGAACGAAAACCTGTATCTGTCATCGCGCAACCTGCCCAACGTATTGGTGCTGGAAGCCAATCAAACTGACCCGGTCAGCTTGGTGCGCTTCCCGAGCGTGGTTGTTACGCGCAATGCGATGGCGAAAATTGAGGAGATGTTCGCATGAGTACCTCGAAAGTAGGCGTGAAACAATTCAGCCAGGAGCGTTTGATGAAGGTGTTGCTCGCTCCGCAAATCTCCGAAAAGGCGACCTATGTTGCCGACAAGAACGAGCAAGTTATTTTCCGTGTTGCACCCGATGCGACCAAGCCGGAAATCAAAGCTGCCGTTGAAATGATGTTCAAGGTCAGCGTGGATGCCGTGCAAGTGGCCAACGTCAAAGGCAAGGTTAAAGGTGGCCGTTACGCCGGTCGCCGCAACAACTGGAAGAAGGCCTATGTGTGCCTGGCTTCCGGGCAGGAAATAAATTTTGCTGCAAGTGAGCAAGGATAATCGCCATGGCATTGATCAAGCTAAAACCAACAACCCCGGGGCAGCGTGCGGTTCTGCGCGTTGTCAACCCTGACCTGCATAAAGGCAAGCCTGTTGCCGCGCTGCTTGAAAAGAAGAGCAAGACGGCTGGGCGCAACAACAACGGCCACATCACGACCCGGCATATGGGTGGCGGCCATAAACAGCATTACCGCCTGGTGGACTTCAAGCGCAATAAGGACGGAATTCCGGCGACTGTAGAGCGTCTTGAATACGACCCGAACCGCAGTGCGAATCTGGCACTGCTGTGCTATGCCGACGGCGAACGCCGCTACATCATTGCACCCAAAGGGGTGGCGGCGGGCGCGACACTGATCAGCGGCTCCGAGGCGCCAATCAAGGCCGGCAACACCTTGCCATTGCGCAACATTCCGGTTGGTTCGACCATACATTGCATCGAAATGTTGCCGGGCAAGGGCGCGCAACTGGCTCGTTCTGCGGGCACTTCAGTACAGCTGTTGGCACGTGAAGGAAGTTATGCGCAGTTGCGGTTGCGTTCCGGCGAAATCCGCAAGGTGCATATCGATTGCAAAGCGACCTTGGGTGAAGTGGGGAATGCCGAACACAGCCTGCGTTCTATTGGCAAGGCCGGCGCGATGCGTTGGCGCGGGGTGCGCCCGACCGTGCGCGGTGTGGTGATGAACCCGGTCGATCACCCGCATGGCGGCGGCGAAGGTAAGACTGCTGCTGGCCGTCACCCGGTAAGCCCGTGGGGAGTACCGGCCAAGGGTTTCCGTACACGCCGCAACAAGCGCACCAGCGGTATGATTGTGCGTCGTCGCTTTAAGGTTTAAGGGGTAAGCAAATATGGCACGTTCCATTAAAAAAGGTCCATTTGTCGACGCGCATCTGCTCAAGAAAATTGAAGCGGTGCGGGCGACCAACGATAAACGCCCGGTGAAAACCTGGTCGCGCCGTTCCACGGTGCTGCCGGAATTTGTCGGCTTGACGATTGCGGTGCATAACGGCAAGCAACACATTCCGATATATGTATCCGAGAACATGGTGGGGCATAAGTTGGGCGAGTTTTCCCTGACGCGCACCTTCAAGGGCCATGCTGCCGACAAGAAAGCGAAAAAATAAGGAGGCATGATGACAACGACAACTGCAGTTGCAAAAAATATTCATCTCTCCGCGCAGAAAGGCCGCCTGGTGGCAGACCAGATTCGCGGATTGCCGGTTGCTCAGGCGCTGAATATCCTGGCGTTTAGCCCGAAAAAAGGCGCGGGAATTATCAAGAAAGCACTGGAATCCGCGATTGCGAATGCCGAGCATAACGATGGGGCGGACATTGATGAGTTGAAAGTGACCACCATTTACATCGATAAGGCGACATCGCTAAAGCGTTTCATGGCGCGCGCCAAGGGCCGTGGCAACAAAATTGAAAAGCAGACCTGCCACATTACGGTCAGCGTCGGGAGCTAGGGGCAAATTATGGGACAAAAAATTCATCCAACCGGTTTCCGGTTGTGCGTTCGAAAAAACTGGAGCTCCAAGTGGTATTCCAACAGCAAAAATTTCGCTGATTTGCTGCTCAAGGACATTGAGGTTAGAGCATTTCTGAAAAAGAAGCTGGCATCCGCAGGCGTCTCCAAGATCATCATCGAGCGTCCGGCCAAGAACGCCAAAGTGACAATTTATACCGCTCGCCCCGGCATGGTGATCGGCAAGAAAGGCGAAGATATCGAGGCGTTGCGCGCAGAATTGCGCAAGCGCATGGGCCTGCAATCTGTCGATGTCGCTATCGAGGAAGTGCGCAAGCCGGAAATTGATGCACAGTTGATTGCCGACAGTATCACCGCACAACTGGAAAAACGTATCATGTTCCGTCGTGCCATGAAGCGCGCCATGCAAAACGCCATGCGCCTGGGCGCGCAAGGCATCAAGATCATGAGCGCCGGACGATTGAACGGGATTGAGATCGCACGCACCGAATGGTATCGCGAAGGCCGTGTGCCGTTGCATACGTTGCGCGCCGATATCGATTACGGCACATCGGAAGCGAAGACCACTTACGGAATCATCGGCGTAAAGGTTTGGGTGTTCAAAGGCGAGGTTGGCGGTCAGGAAGTTGCTGCACCAGTTGCCGCTGAACCGGAAAAGAAAGTAAGAAAGTCGGGAGCAAAGCATGCTACAGCCAGCTAGAAGGAAATACCGCAAAGAACAAAAGGGCCGCAATACCGGTATAGCCACTCGTGGCAACAAGGTAAGTTTCGGCGAGTTTGGGCTGAAGGCGGTTGCACGCGGTCGCTTGACAGCACGCCAGATTGAAGCCGCGCGCCGCGCGATGACCCGTCACATCAAACGTGGTGGTCGTATCTGGATCCGCATTTTTCCGGACAAGCCGATCTCCAAGAAGCCAGCCGAAGTTCGCATGGGTAATGGTAAGGGCAATCCGGAGTTCTACGTTGCCGAGATTCAACCCGGCAAGATGCTGTATGAAATGGATGGTGTGGATGAAACATTGGCGCGCGAAGCATTCCGTTTGGCCTCTGCGAAGTTGCCGATTGCGACCACATTCGTGGTTAGACAGGTAGGTGCATAACATGAAGGCAATTGAATTGAGAGCGAAATCTGCGGCTGATCTGCAGCAAGAGGTCTTGTCACTGACCAAGGCGCAATTTGGCCTGCGCATGCAAGTTGCGACACAGCAAATGACCAATACCAGTGAATTGCGCAAGGTGCGCCGCGATATCGCTCGCGTAAAGACTGTTTTGAAAGAGAAGGGTGCCCAATAATGAGCGAAGCTAATGTGATGAGTGAGTCTAAGCTGAAGCGTACCCTGACCGGTATCGTAACAAGCGACAAAATGGACAAGACCGTAACAGTTTTGGTTGAACGCAAGGTAAAGCACCCGTTGCTGGGCAAGATTATTCGTGTCTCCAAGAAATATCATGCGCATGATGAGGCCAACGAGTGCCATGCAGGCGATGTGGTGACTATCGAAGAGTGCCGCCCGATTGCAAAAACTAAAAGCTGGCGCATAGCCAAGCTGATCGAAAAATCGGCTACTTTATAACAATTCTGCTTGCATCTTATTCGGATTCGAATATAATGAGCGGCTTCGTTTCTGAAGCGTTTTCTTGATCGTCTCCTTAAGCGGAGAGCGGTTAACGGCAAGAAGAAGATTTTTTACCCGCCGCTTGCGGCGACCTAACCCGAACGGGTTCCAAAACTGGCCGCCACAAGCGGAAAAAGTTGGAGATTAAATAATGATACAAATGCAGTCTGTTTTAGATGTGGCTGACAACACTGGCGCGCGCTCTGTGATGTGCATTAAGGTGTTGGGCGGTTCCAGGCGTCGCTACGCTTCCGTTGGCGATGTCATCAAGGTCAGCATCAGGGATGCTGCTCCGCGCGGGCGCGTCAAAAAAGGCGAAGTGTACAATGCCGTGGTGGTTCGCACAGCCAAGGGCGTGCGTCGTTCGGATGGTTCGCTGATCAAATTTGACGGCAATGCCGCAGTGTTGCTGAACGCCAAGCTGGAGCCAATTGGCACGCGCATCTTCGGGCCGGTGACGCGCGAGTTGCGTACCGAGAAATTCATGAAGATCGTTTCGTTGGCACCTGAAGTGCTGTAAACGGAAACGGATCGAGTCGAGGAAAATCATGCGCAAGATCAAGAAAAACGATGACATTATCGTAATCGCCGGTAAGGACAAGGGTAATCGTGGCAATGTGCTGCAAGTCCTGGGCGACCGCCTGCTGGTTGGAGGCATCAATAAAGTCAAGAAGCATCAGAAGCCTAACCCGGTAAAGGGTTTGACCGGTGGAATCGTGGAAAAAGAGGTGCCGATTCATATTTCGAATGTGGCAATCTACAACACGGCTTCCAGCAAGGGGGATCGGGTTGGTATTAAAACGTTGGAAGACGGGCGTAAGGTGCGCGTGTTCAAGTCCAGCGGCGAAATGATTGACGCTTAAGGGGTAAGGGCATGGCTCGTTTTTACGATTTATACAAAGACAAGGTCGCCAAGGATCTGATGAAGCAGTTTGGCTACAAGTCCGTTATGGAAGTGCCGCGCATCGAGAAAATAACCCTGAATATGGGTGTGGGTGAAGCGGTTGCTGACAAGAAAGTGATGGAGTTTGCGGTTGGCGACATGCAAAAGATTGCAGGTCAGAAGCCGGTGGTTACTTTGTCCAAGAAATCTATCGCCGGCTTCAAGATCCGCGATGGATATCCGGTTGGCTGCAAGGTGACACTGCGCAAAGAGCGCATGTATGAATTCCTGGATCGCCTGATTTCTGTTGCCATTCCGCGTATTCGCGATTTTCGTGGCATCTCCGGCAAATCGTTCGATGGTCGTGGCAACTACAACATGGGCGTGAAAGAACAGATTATTTTTCCGGAAATCGAGTACGAAAAAATTGATGCGTTGCGTGGCATGAACATTACTATCACCACCTCCGCGAAGACCGACGAGGAAGCCAAGGCGCTTCTGTTGGCATTCAAACTCCCATTAAAGAAATGAGGGAATACTAATGGCTAAGATGGCAGTAATTAATCGCGAGCTAAAACGCCGCGAAACCGTCAAGAAATTTGCGTCCAAGCGCGCAGAATTGCTGGCAGCGATTTCCAACATGAAACTCAGCGATGAAGACCGTGCCGCTGCACGCCTGAAGTTGCAGGCTTTGCCGCGCGATTCCAGCCCGGTTCGTCTGCGCAATCGTTGCGCGTTGACTGGGCGCCCGCGCGGCACGTTCAGGAAGTTTGGTTTGGGGCGTATCAAGGTGCGTGAGTTCGCGATGCGCGGCGAAATTCCCGGTGTCGTTAAGGCAAGCTGGTAGGAGCAATTAAATGAGTATGAGTGATCCGATCTCCGACATGCTGACGCGTATTCGCAATGCGCAGATGGCGGAAAAAAACACAGTGGTGATGCCTTCCTCCAAACTGAAGGTGGCGATTGCCGTGGTGTTGAAAGAAGAAGGCTATGTTGACGGCTTCAATGTTATCAAGGGCGAGGGCGGCAAAGCCACGCTGGAGATTAGCTTGAAGTATTACAGCGGTCGCCCGGTAATTGAAAAAATTCAGCGCATCAGCCGTCCAGGGTTGCGCATTTACAAGGGCTCAGGTGATATTCCCAAGGTGATGAACGGCTTGGGGATTGCAATTGTGTCCACTTCCAGGGGTTTGATGACCGACCGCAAAGCGCGCGCCAATGGTATTGGTGGTGAAGTGCTGTGCGTAGTCGCGTAGCGAGGTAAGCATGTCTAGAGTTGCCAAGAATCCTGTTGTAGTGCCGAGCGGTGTAGAAGTCGCGCTGGCAGCAGGCGAAATTTCGGTAAAGGGCCCGATGGGCACCCTCAAGCAAGCCTTGTCGGGCGATGTGAGCGTGGTGCGCGAAGGTGACAGCCTGTTGTGCAAGGCGCAGAACGACTCCACTCAGGCAGATGCGATGTCCGGCACGATCCGCGCATTGCTGGCCAATATGGTGCAGGGTGTGAGCAAAGGTTTTGAGCGCAAGCTGAACCTGGTTGGCGTGGGCTACCGTGCCCAAGCCGCTGGAGATACGCTGAACCTGACCTTGGGCTTTTCGCATCCGGTTTCGTACAAGATGCCAGCCGGTGTCAAGGTTGAGACACCGACACAAACCGAAATCCTATTAAAGGGCGCCGACAAGCAGAGAGTCGGGCAAGTTGCCGCTGAAATTCGCGCTTTCCGCGAACCCGAGCCATATAAGGGCAAAGGGGTACGTTATAGCGATGAAGTGGTGATCCTGAAAGAAACCAAGAAGAAGTAATTTTAGGCAGAAATAACTGAGGCGGATATGTTGAACAAGAAAGAAGCACGTCAGCGCAGAGCACGCAAAACCCGTGCACGCATTGCTGAAAAAAAGACGGTTCGTATGGCCATTCACCGTACCAACTTGCATATCTATGCCCAGGTCATCTCCGCCTGCGGCAGCAAAGTGCTGGTTAGCGCATCCAGCGTTGAAGCGGAGGTGCGCAAGGATTTGGCGAATGGCGGAAACAAGGCTGCCGCAGCCGCAGTGGGCAAGCGCATCGCCGAAAAAGCGAAGGCGGCGGGTATTACCGAGGTGGCGTTCGACCGTTCCGGCAACCGCTATCATGGCCGTGTCAAGGCGCTGGCTGAAGCCGCGCGCGAACATGGTCTGCAGTTTTAATTGGAGTTGAGCAATGGCTAAGCCGCAAGGAAGAATGCAGCAGCAGGAAGGTCGCGATGACGGCCTGATCGAAAAAATGATCTCCGTGAACCGCGTCACCAAGGTAGTCAAGGGTGGCCGTATCATGGGATTTGCCGCGCTGACCGTGGTTGGCGACGGTGATGGTCGTGTGGCGATGGGCAAAGGCAAGTCCAAGGAAGTGCCGGTTGCCGTGCAAAAAGCGATGGACGAGGCGCGCCGCAATCTGGACAAGATCAGCCTGAAGAACGGTACGCTGCACCATACCGTGATCGGCAAGCATGGCGCAGCCAAGGTGTTGATGCAGCCGGCGTCAGAAGGTACCGGAATTATTGCAGGTGGCGCGATGCGTGCGGTATTTGAAGCAGTCGGCGTGCGCGATGTGCTGGCCAAATGTATTGGCTCCAGCAACCCGTACAATGTGGTCCGCGCCACGTTGAATGGCCTTAAAGCGATGAATTCGCTGTCCGAGATTGCCGCAAAGCGCGGCAAAAATGTCGACGAGATACTGGGGTAAGACATGACACAATCCAAAACAAACCCAGCAAAAACAATCAAGGTGACGCAGATCAGAAGCGTGATCGGCACCAAGCAATCGCATCGCGACACGATTCGCGGCTTGGGGCTGCGTCGTATCAATCATACCGTGCAACTGGAAGACACTCCTTGTGTGCGAGGCATGATCAATAAAGTGTTTTACCTGGTTAAGTGCGAGGCATAACAGATGCAACTCAATAATATTCAAGCAGCACAAGGTGCCAAGCATAGCAAGCGCCGTGTCGGTCGCGGTATCGGCTCCGGTTTGGGCAAGACTTGTGGTCGCGGCCACAAGGGGCAGAAGTCACGCGCTGGCGGTTTTCACAAAGTCGGTTTCGAAGGGGGCCAGATGCCGCTGCAACGCCGTTTGCCGAAGCGCGGGTTTGTCTCGCTGACGCGCAACGACACGGCGCAAGTGCGTTTGTCTGACCTGCAAAAATTGCCGGTCGATAGCATTGATTTACTGGCGCTCAAGCAAGCTGGCGTTATACATGCCAATGCCTTGTCAGCGAAAGTTATTCTGTGCGGTGAAATTTCCCGTGCGGTGAAGTTGCAAGGGTTGATGCTAACAAAAGGTGCGCGCGCCGCGATTGAGGCTGCTGGCGGCAGCATCGCCGAGTAAGGCCGGTACGTGAGCACAGTGGTCAAGGGTGTAGCTAAGGGTAAGTATGGTGATTTGGGCCCGCGCCTCTGGTTTTTGCTGGGGGCGTTAGTCGTATTTCGCATCGGCGCGCATATTCCGGTACCGGGTATCGATCCGACAGTGTTGGCGGAATTGTTCAAGTCGCAAAAAGACGGCATCCTGGGCATGTTTAACATGTTCTCCGGTGGCGCGCTGGAGCGCTTCACGATTTTTGCGCTGGGGATCATGCCGTATATCTCCGCGTCGATCATCATGCAGTTGGCTGCGATAGCGGTTCCGCATGTCGAGCAGTTGAAGAAAGAAGGCGAAGCTGGCCGCCGCAAGATTACGCAGTACACGCGTTATGGCACATTGCTCCTGGCGCTGTTTCAGGCGTTTGGCATCTCGGTGGCGCTGCAATCCCAGCCTGGATTAGTGCCGAACCCTGGAGCGATGTTCCAGTTGACCTCGGTGATTACCCTGGTGACCGGCACAATGTTTCTGATGTGGCTGGGTGAGCAGATTACCGAGCGCGGCTTGGGTAACGGAATTTCACTGATTATTTTTGCCGGTATCGCGGCAGGGCTGCCCAGCGCGATCGGTAGCACACTTGAATTGGCGCGTACCGGGGCTTTTTCCATCCCGCTGGTATTGCTGCTGTTCTTCGGTGCGATTGCGGTGACGGCGTTGGTGGTGTTCGTTGAGCGCGGCCAGCGCAAAGTTTTGGTGAATTACGCCAAACGGCAGGTGGGTAACAAGGTTTATGGCGGGCAAAGTTCGCATCTGCCGTTGAAGCTGAATATGGCGGGTGTGATCCCGCCAATTTTTGCCTCAAGCATCATTTTGTTCCCGGCGACGATCGCGGGCTGGTTTGGCAGCGGGCAGGGCATGGGTTGGCTGAAGGATATCAGCGCCATGTTGTCTCCGGGGCAACCGATTTACGTGTTGACGTATGCAGCGGCGATTATATTTTTCTGTTTTTTCTACACGGCGCTGGTGTTCAGCCCGAAAGAAACGGCAGATAACCTGAAGAAAAGCGGTGCGTTTTTGCCGGGGATTCGCCCCGGCGAGCAAACTGCACGCTATATTGAAAAGATCATGCTGCGCCTGACCATGGTTGGCGCGGTGTATATCACCCTGGTTTGTTTATTGCCGGAATTTCTGGTGGTGAAGTGGAATGTGCCATTTTATTTCGGCGGCACATCGCTGCTGATTCTGGTGGTGGTGACGATGGATTTCATGGCGCAGGTGCAGTCTTACTTGATGACGCACCAGTATGAAAACCTGCTGAAAAAGGCCAATTTCAAGGGTGGGCTTACGCGCTAATGGCTAAAGAAGATGTGATTCAGATGCAGGGCGAGATAGAGGAGTCGCTGCCGAACGCGACGTTCCGAATCAAGCTGGAAAACGGTCATGTGGTGTTGGGTCATATTTCGGGAAAAATGCGTATGCACTATATTCGCATCCTGCCCGGCGACAAAGTGACCGTGGAATTGACACCGTATGATTTGAGCAGGGCGCGTATTGTATTCCGTGCCAAATAGTTGGGCGAGTTTAGGAGAAAATAATGAGAGTACAGGCATCAGTAAAAAAAATCTGCCGCAACTGCAAGATCGTTATCCGCAAGCGCGTGGTACGCGTTATTTGTGCGGAGCCGCGGCACAAGCAACGCCAGGGCTAATTGAATTAAATCGGCTCCAGGTGATATAATTTTCGTCTTTTCAAAGATAGGGTAGCTGCATGGCACGTATTGCAGGGGTCAATATCCCCAACCATCAACACGCTGTGATTGCCTTGACTGCAATCTACGGTATCGGACGCAACCGCTCACAGAAGGTTTGCGTGGCGGCTGGCGTAAATTCCAGCACTAAAATGAAAGACTTGACTGACGCGGAAGTAGAAAAGCTGCGTGAACAAGTTGCCAAATTTACGGTGGAAGGTGATCTGCGCCGCGAGACGACGATGAACATCAAGCGCCTGATGGATCTGGGCTGCTATCGCGGCTTGCGCCATCGTCGCGGTTTGCCGTGCCGTGGCCAGCGCACCCGCACCAACGCGCGCACCCGCAAGGGGCCGCGCAAGGCGATTGCCGGCGCCAAGAAGTAAGTTTGCTATAACGCATTAGAGGATTAGATTATGGCCAAGCCAAGCACGAAGGTGCGCAAGAAAGTCAAGAAAAACGTAGCAGAAGGGATAGCGCACGTTCATGCTTCCTTTAACAACACCATCGTCACTATCACTGATCGCCAGGGCAACACTCTGGCATGGTCGACCAGTGGCGCGCAGGGCTTCAAGGGGTCGCGCAAGAGCACGCCCTTTGCGGCCCAGGTGGCGGCTGAAACAGTGGGTAAGTCCGCTGTCGAATGCGGCGTTAAAAACCTTGAAGTGCGCATCAAGGGTCCCGGCCCGGGGCGCGAGTCAGCAGTGCGCGCATTGAATGCGGCTGGTTTTAAGATCACCAGCATTTCGGATATTACGCCGGTTCCGCATAACGGCTGCCGCCCGCCTAAAAAGCGTCGTATTTAAAAATTTTTTGGGAGTCGATCTTGGCTAGAAATTTAGATGCAAAATGCCGTCAGTGTCGCCGCGAAGGCGAAAAGCTGTTCCTGAAGGGCGAGAAATGTTTTACCGACAAATGTGCTGTTGAACGCAGGGCCTACCCGCCCGGCCAGCACGGTCAGAAAAAGAACACCCGCTTGTCCGAGTACGGTGGTCAGTTGCGTGAAAAGCAGAAGGTGCGCCGTATTTATGGTGTGCTGGAGAGACAGTTCCGCCTGACCTACAAGCAAGCGGAGAGCCAGCGTGGCATTACCGGCGAAAATCTGCTGCAGAACTTGGAATCGCGCCTGGATAACGTGGCATACCGCATGGGCTTCGGCGCATCGCGTGCCGAGGCACGCCAGGTGGTTCGACACAATGGCGTTCTGGTGAACGGCAGACGCGTCAACATTCCTTCTTGTCAAGTGCGTCCCGGCGACGTGGTTGAAGTGGCCGAAAAATCCAAAGCACAACTGCGTATTAAGGCGGCACTCGCCGCCGCAGAGCAGCGCGGTTTTCCGGAATGGATCGAAATGGACACCAAGGCCCTCAAGGGAACGTACAAAGCCAAGCCGCAACGTGCCGAATTGCCTGCAACCATCAACGAGCATCTCGTGGTCGAGTTGTATTCCAAGTAATCCACGCGGAGTAGCGTATGCATAAGAATGAATTTTTGAAGCCCCGCATCATTGATGTGCAAAAGATTTCCGCCACCCAGGCCAAGGTGGTGATGGAGCCTTTTGAGCGCGGCTACGGCCACACATTGGGCAATGCATTGCGTCGTATCCTGTTATCTTCCATGCCCGGCGCCGCGCCGACAGAAGTGAGAATGGCGGGCGTGCTGCATGAGTACGCTACCATCGATGGTGTGCAGGAAGATGTCGTGGATATCCTGCTGAACCTGAAAGGCGTGGTGCTGCGCCTGCATAATGTGCCGGAAGTGGTGCTGACCGTTAAAAAAGAAGGCCAGGGCATAGTGACCGCTGCCGATATCAGCGGCAATGCCGATGTCGAGATAGTCAACCCGGATCATGTGATTGCCCATTTGACCGCAGGCGGTAAACTGGATATGCAAATCAAGGTTGAGCAGGGACGCGGTTATATCCCGGCCATGTCGCGTCAGGTGTCAAGCGAAACGCGCGCAGTTGGCCATATCGCGCTGGACGCATCGTTCAGCCCGGTCAGTCGCGTCAGTTATGCGGTCGAAAGCGCGCGCGTCGAGCAGCGCACCGACCTCGATAAGCTGGTGATGCACATCGAAACCAATGGCGCCATTGACCCCGAACAGGCGATACGCAACGCAGCGCGCATTCTGGTCGATCAATTCTCCGTGTTTGCAGCTTTGGAAGGCACTGAGCCGGTTGTCGAAAAAATTCAAGCGCCCAAGGTTGACCCGATCCTGTTGCGTCCGGTGGACGATCTGGAGCTGACTCCGCGTTCTTCCAACTGCCTGAAGGCGCAAAGCATCCACTACATCGGCGACCTGATTCAATACACCGAGAACGATTTGCTGCGTACCCCGAATCTGGGTCGCAAGTCGCTCAACGAAATCAAGCAGGTTCTTGCCGAGCACAACTTGTCGCTGGGCATGAAGCTGGAAAACTGGCCTGTAGCTGTTGCTTAAAGCAGAGCAATAGAAAAAGATAGAAATTTAAGAAAATTAGAATCAAGAGAGGCAAATCATGCGTCACCGTTCAGGTTTAAGAAAACTTAACCGCACCAGCAGCCACCGTCTGGCGATGTTCCGCAACATGACCGTGTCGCTGTTGCGCCACGAACTCATCAAGACCACGCTGCCCAAGGCCAAGGAACTGCGCCGCGTCGCGGAGCCTATCCTGACGCTGGGCAAGACTCCGAGCCTGGCTAATCGCCGTCTGGCATTTGCCCGTTTGCGTGACCGTGAAATGGTGACCAAGCTGTTCGACGAGCTTGGCCCGCGCTATGCGGCACGCAACGGCGGCTACCTGCGCATTCTCAAGTTTGGTTTTCGCCAGGGCGACAATGCCCCGATGGCGCTGATCGAGCTGATGGATCGTCCGGCAGAAATGACCGCCGTTGAGGCTGAGTAGCCAACACACACTTTCATCCTGAGTGAGTCGAAGGATGGTTCAGCGCTAAACAAAAAGCCGGATATGTCCGGCTTTTTGCATTTTGAACGCTTGATCCGTGTCTCTGTTGCGCTTGCTGGTGAGGGGCGAGGGGAAAGATAAAAACAAAGCTGGAGGCACACATGGCAAACTGGTTCGCAAACAACTCTCTATCCATAGGCCGTACGCCGCTGGTGCGCCTTAACCGCATCACCGATGGCGCACCCGCCATCATCCTGGCCAAGATCGAAGGGCGGAATCCCGCCTATTCCGTAAAATGCCGCATCGGTGTGGCGATGGTCGCGGATGCCGAAATGCGCGGCTTGCTCGGCCCGGACAAGAAGCTCGTCGAACCGACCAGCGGCAACACCGGCATCGCGCTGGCCTTTGTTGCCGCCGCACGCGGTATCCCGCTTACTCTGACCATGCCGGAAACCATGAGCATCGAGCGGCGCAAACTGCTGGCTGCGTTCGGTGCCACGCTGGTGCTGACCGAAGGCGCCAAGGGCATGAACGGCGCGATCGCCAAGGCCGAAGAAATCGCCGCCTCCGACCCGGAACACTACGTGCTGTTGCAACAGTTCAAGAACCCCGCCAACCCCGCCATCCACGAACAAACTACCGGTCCGGAAATCTGGGGCGACACCGACGGCAAGGTCGATATTTTCGTCTCCGGGGTTGGCACCGGTGGCACGATTACCGGCGTATCGCGCTACATCAAGCGCACTATGGGAAAAGCCATCACCTCGGTTGCGGTCGAGCCGTCCGCCAGCCCCGTCCTCACCCAGCAGCGCGCCGGTGAGCCGCTGAAACCCGGCTTGCATAAGATTCAGGGGCTAGGCGCGGGCTTCGTGCCGGACACCCTCGATATGTCGCTGGTGGACGAGATCGAGCAAGTGAGCAACGAAGACGCGGTGCTGTATGCACGCCGCCTGGCGTATGAGGAAGGCATCTTGTCAGGCATCTCCAGCGGCGCGGCGGTAGCTGCCGCTGTGCGCCAGGCCAGACGCCCGGAAAACGCGGGCAAAATCATCGTTGTCATCCTGCCCGATTCCGGCGAGCGTTACCTCAGTTCGGTACTGTTTGAAGGGATGTTTGACGAGAAGGGGATGGCAGCGTAATTTCGTAGGGGCGCGATAAATCGCGCCCCTACAATAGAGAAATCGAATTAGAGACCATCCTTAGTCGCCGACTTTTCCCCGCAACGCTTTCAGTTGGCCGCGTTGGGTTTTGCCCTCCAGCCGCCTTGCTTTTGAAGCTTTTGTCGGCTTGGTTGCGGTGCGTTTCTTGGGCGTGATGCCTGCGTTTCTGATCAAAGCCTGAAGCCGCGCAAGCGCATCTTCCCGGTTCTTTTCCTGGCTGCGATAGCGCTGCGCTTTGATGATGATTACCCCATCGCCGGAAATGCGCCGGTCGCTCAGTTGCCGGAGTTTTTCCTTGTAGTCATCCGGCAAAGATGACGCATTGATGTCAAAGCGTAGATGAATCGCGGTAGAGACCTTGTTGACGTTCTGCCCGCCCGCACCCCGAGCGCGGATCGCATGCAATTCGATCTCGGCGTCGGGGATAGTAATGTGCTTGGATATTTGCATCGATTATGGGGCCTCGTTGAAATTCGGACTTCATGGCGAGGAAGCCACAACCGTGCGAGCCGAATGTGGGAGAAACGCACGCACGGTTCCGAGTGAGGGGAGGGCGGAAGCCTTGCTCTACCCTTATCGCAATTTTGTATTGAGGGATTATTTGGGATTATTGCACCTTACACGCTAAAATGCGCCCTGAAATTTATAGCTCATTAAAAAGGTCGTATCCATATGCATCCCATGCTCAACATCGCGGTGAAGGCCGCACGTCGCGCCGGCAACCTGATTCACCGTTCCGCCGACAAGATAGACCACCTCACCATCACCAAAAAATCCCATGCGGATTTCGTCAGCGAGGTGGATCGCGCCGCCGAGCAGACCATCATCCAGACTTTGCTGGAAGCTTATCCGGGGCATGCTATTCTGGCAGAAGAGAGCGGCGCTCAAGGCGAGTCGGAGTTCCTGTGGATCATCGATCCGCTGGACGGCACGACTAACTTTTTGCACGGCCTTCCGCAATATTCAGTATCCATCGCCTTGCAGCACAAGGGCATCATTACCCAGGCGGTGGTATACGATCCGACCAAAAACGAGCTGTTCACCGCCACGCGCGGGCGCGGTGCGTTTCTCAACGACAAGCGCCTGCGCGTCACCAAACGCCTGCACCTTGCCGACAGCCTGATCGGCACCGGTTTTCCCTATACCCGGTTCGAGCATATGGATGCTTACCTGGCGATCTTCAAAGAACTTATCCAGAAAACTGCCGGCCTGCGCCGCCCCGGCTCTGCCGCGCTGGATCTGGCGTGGATGGCGGCGGGACGCTATGACGGCTTTTTCGAGACCGGGCTCAAGCCGTGGGACATCGCCGCCGGTTGCCTGCTGATCACCGAGGCGGGCGGTATGGTCAGCGATCTGTACGGTTCCGATACCTTCCTCAAGACCGGCCATCTCTGCGCGGGCAATCCCAACATCCACCCGCTGTTGCTGGATGTCATCAAACCGCATCTGACTGCGGAATTAAAAGGCTAACAAGCACTACGGGCTGGCGACGGCATGGACACCATCCTCGTCCTGGCTATCGCCACCATCATTGTGGTGCTGCTGTTCGAGTACACCAATGGCTTCCACGACGCGGCCAACATCATCGCGACGGTGATCGCCTCGCGCGCGATGACGCCGGTGCAGGCGGTGCTGGTAGTTGCCTTCTTCGAATTCCTCGGGCCGTTGCTGGGTGGTACGGCGGTGGCCAACACCATCGGAAAATTTGTCACGCTGGACGACCTCGACCGGGTGACGGCGCTGACCATCGTGTTCTGCGGCCTGCTCGGCGCGATTGCGTGGAACCTGCTGACCTGGTGGCGCGGCATCCCTTCCTCGTCCTCGCATGCGCTGGTCGGCGGGCTGGCTGGCGTGGTGATGGTGGCAGCGGGAGCCAGCCATGTATCGTGGGGTTTCGACGATCTGTTGCATGGCCACCTGACCGGCGTCGCCAAGGTGCTGGTCGCCCTGATCCTGTCGCCGCTGATCGGTTTCTGGGTCGGCTACGGGCTGCACAAAACCATGATGGCGTTGCTGCGCGGCGCGCACCCGTCGATCAACCGGGACTTGCGCTACCTGCAATTCGCCACTTCGGCCGGGCTGGCTTTTTCGCACGGCGCCAACGATGCGCAGAAGAGCATGGGCATCCTGACGCTGGTACTGGTGCTGGGCGGCTTCATCCCCACCTTTGAAATACCGTTCTGGGTGATGCTGGCCTGCTCGATAACCATCACGCTGGGCATTCTCTCCGGTGGCTGGCAGATCGTGCGCACACTGGGTTTTTCTATTTACAAAATCCGCCCGCTGCATGCGCTGGATTCGCAGATGACTGCCGCCGGCGTGATCTTCGCCTCATCCCTGGCGGGCGCGCCGGTCTCGACAACGCATGTGGTCGCCTCGTCGATCATGGGCATCGGCGCATCCGAACGCCCCAAGGCGGTGCGCTGGAGCAAGGCGCGCGAGATCGTCACCACCTGGCTGATCACGATACCCGGCGCAGCATTGATGTCGATCTGCTGCTATTTTGTTGCCCAAGCTTTTCTCTGAGGAGCATATGCCATGACAGAAGCATCCAAAACATTGCTGGCGATCATTCTCGATCGGGTTTTTCCCAAGATGCCGGACTTCTTCCGCATGCTGACCGAGCAGAACCTCAAGGTTGCGCACACGGTCAACCTGCTGGTCGAATATATGGAGCACGGCGACCCGGCTATTGCCGAGGCGCTCAAGCAGGACGTGCATGAGGCCGACGGCATCAAGGTGCGCAACCTGCATGAGCTGAACGAGGCGTTCTCGACGCCCATCGACCGCGAGGACATCTACCGCGCGATCATGAGCCTCGATGACATCGTGATGTACTGCAAGACCACCGTGCATGAGATGGATGTGCTCGGCGTCGAGCCGGACAACTTCATGCGCGACATTTCGCGCTGCATCAAAGATGGCGTCGATGCGCTGGCCAACGGCTTTGCCAAGCTTGGCACGATACCCGCCAGCGCCGCACTGGACGCCGACGCGGCGCGCAAAGCCGAGCGCTATGCCGAGAAACTGTATCGCGTGGTACTGCCCACGCTGTTCGAGGGCGACGACTACATCAACATGTTCAAGCGCCGCGAGATCTACCGACACCTGACCAACGCCGCCGAGCATATGGCGCAATGCGCCAACACGCTGCACGACATCGTGGTCAAGATCAGCTGAGGCATCATGACGCACGCGGCCATTTACCCAAAAATTCCCTTATGATTTTTTATTTCCACCTGCTTTGACGTAGAATCGCAGGCACTTTACATATCCGGCAAATTGACTATGAACGACCCGAAACTCGATCTCCTTATCAAGGAGAAAATGGAAAAATATGTTCCGCCTCGACCTGTCCAGATATTACATGGCGGCGTGATCGTGCTCGTATCGATTGCCATTGGCGTGTTTTCCTTGCCTACCGGACAAGATACGCGACAGGGTTACGAAGCGTGGCTGGGTGCCTATCTTGCCGTCGCTGGACTGATACTCTATATCGTATGGACTCGTCTTCGCTCAGACAAGGCCAAAAAAGAGGCCAAGGCGGAACACCTTGCCGCCTCTTCCGATCAAGCGAAGGGCAAGTGATTGCCCTTCGCGCTATGCGGGCTCTGCTGCCAATGCCCATGCATTCTGACCGATAAAAAACCCTTACACTGGCGGAAGTTCCGGGAACGGCAAACGTTAAACAATTGGGCAATGTGAATAAAGAAATCAAAGAACCGGCTCACACGCCGATGATGCAGCAATATTTGCGCATCAAGGCAGAGCATCCCGACATGCTGCTGTTCTACCGCATGGGGGATTTCTATGAGCTGTTCCACGAAGATGCGGTGCGCGCCGCCAAGCTGCTCGACATCACGCTGACGCAGCGCGGCACATCCAACGGGCAGCCGATAAGGATGGCGGGTGTCCCTTATCACGCCGCCGAGCAATACCTGGCGCGTCTGGTCAAACTCGGCGAATCGGTGGCGATCTGCGAGCAGATCGGCGACCCCGCCACCAGCAAAGGCCCGGTCGAGCGCAAAGTAGTGCGCATCGTCACCCCCGGTACCGTCACCGATTCCGCCTTGCTGGAAGAAAAGCGCGACTGTCTGCTACTGGCGCTGCATCAACGCAGCGGCAAGCTGGGCCTGGCTTGGCTGAATCTCGCCTCGGGGCAATTCCGCGTTTGCGAAACTTCCGCCGACAACCTGCCCGCCGAATTGGAACGCCTGCAACCCTCCGAAATTCTGCATGCCGAAAATGCCGCCCTGCAAGCCAATAGCCACGCCGCGCTGAAATCGCTGCCCGACTGGCACTTTGAACTGGAAACGGCGCGCCGCGCGCTGTGCCAGCAGTTCGCCACGCTCGACCTGGCCGGATTCGGCTGCGATAATTTTAGCGTGGGCCTGGAAGCCGCCGGTGCCTTGCTCGGCTACGCCAAGCTCACGCAAGGCCAGGCCATCAACCACATTCGTAGTCTGCAGGTGTATAGCGCCGATCGTTACGTGCGCATGGATGCCGCGACGCGGCGCAACCTGGAGATTACCCAGACCCTGCGCGGCGAACCCGCCCCCACCCTGCTGTCGCTGCTCGACACCTGCGCGACCCACATGGGCAGCCGTTTGCTGGCGAACTGGCTGCATCACCCGCTGCGTGACCGCACGGTGCTGGGGGCAAGGCTGGGTGCGGTGGAACAACTGAGCGGGCTGCACCGTGCCGCCCACGACCACCTCAAACCCTGTGTCGATGTGGAACGCATCACCGCACGCATCGCCCTGCGCAGCGCAAGACCGCGTGATCTGTCCGGCCTGCGCGACACGCTGCTGGCCTTGCCGCAACTGCAAACCGCACTTGTGGTTCGGGTTCTGACCCGACACGGCAATAATGATGTCGGGTTGGGAGCGGAAGGGTCGCTGCGCAGCAGCGGGGAACCCACCTGCCTCCCCCTTGCGGGGAAACCCGACCTACAAAACCGCTCGCTGATTGCCAGCCTCGCCGATGCATTGCAAAACGACACGAATCTCGTCACCATCCTGCAAACTTCCCTGAAACCCGAACCCTCCTCGGTGCTGCGCGAAGGCGGCGTGATCGCCGACGGCTTTGATGCGGAGTTAGATGAGCTAAGAGGCATCCAGACCAACTGCGGCGATTTCCTGCTGGCGCTGGAAGCGCGCGAACGCGCGCGCACCGGCATCGCCACGCTGAAAGTCGAATACAACCGCGTGCATGGTTTCTACATTGAAGTGAGCGCGGCCCAGTCCGTGAACGTGCCGGACGATTACCGCCGCCGCCAGACGCTGAAGAACGCCGAGCGCTACATCACGCCGGAACTCAAGACCTTCGAAGACAAGGCGCTGTCCGCCAACGACCGCGCGCTGGCGCGCGAGAAATTCCTCTACGAACAACTGCTCGACCAGCTCGCGCCGTTCATCCCGCAACTGCAACGCATCGCCGCCGCCATCGCCGAACTCGATGTGCTTGCCACCTTCGCCGAGCGCGCCGCCACGCTGAATTTCAGCGCGCCACAGTTCAGCGACGACACGCAAATAGAAATCACGCAAGGCCGCCATCCGGTGGTGGAAGCGCAAATCGAGAACTTCATCGCCAACGACACCGACCTGCACGCTGCGCGCAAGATGCTGCTGATTACCGGCCCGAACATGGGCGGTAAATCCACCTACATGCGCCAGGTCGCGCTGATCGCGCTGCTCGCGCATGTCGGCTGTTTCGTTCCTGCACAAACAGCAACGCTCGGCGAGACCGACCAGATATTCACGCGCATCGGCGCATCCGACGACCTCGCCAGCGGACGTTCCACCTTCATGGTCGAGATGACAGAAGCCGCCAACATCCTGCACAACGCCACGGAAAAAAGTCTGGTGCTGGTGGATGAGATCGGGCGCGGCACCTCCACCTTCGACGGCTTAGCCCTCGCCTACGCCATCGCACGCCACCTGCTGGAAAAGAACCGCAGCTACACCCTGTTCGCCACGCATTATTTCGAACTCACGCGCCTCGCCGAAGAATTCGCCCAGCTCGCCAACGTCCACCTCGCCGCCATCGAACACCAGCACAGCATCGTGTTCCTGCACAGCGTCAACGAAGGTGCCGCCAGCCAGAGCTACGGCCTGCAAGTCGCCGCGCTGGCGGGCGTGCCGAACAGCGTCATCCGCGCCGCGAAGAAACAACTTGTCAAACTGGAACAGAGCAGTGCCGCACAAAATCCGCAGGGCGATCTGTTCGACAAAAAATCGGAGATGCCGGAACTGGAGATGCCGGAACCGGAAGAGCATCCGGTGTTAAAGTCACTGCGCGAATTGCAGCCGGATGAATTGAGTCCGAAGGATGCGTTGGAGCGGTTGTATCAGTTGAAGACGCTGATCTAGGGAAGCGCTGATTTATTCGTCATCTCCGCGAAGGCGGAGATCCAGTGCCTTAATTTAACTGGGTTCCCGCCTCCGCGGGAACGACGAAACCGAATAAATCAGCGCCTCCCTAGTTATCAACTCCCAAGCCGGACGGGGTGAGTGTGGCAAACGAGTCGCTGCACGAATTCACGTCAAACGCGATCGTTATCCGCTTCGGGCAATATTTGATAAGGCTCCATCGTTACCGATTCGACTTTGTCACCAAGCAAGATTAGTCGGCCTTCAAGCCGAGTGTTGCCGGTTTCGCTGAATTCGAAACGATAGGTGCGGCGTAACACCCTGCGTCCAGACTCGTCGCGCACCAAGGCCAGCGCGATGTTGGCGACCGTGTCGTCGAGAAATTGCACCTGCGCATCGCTACAGGCATGTTTGCCCATATTTCGGGCGACCTCAAGGGCACCCAGACTGTCAAACCAGAACCACACCAGCGCGGCCAACAACAGCATAAAGAGCAAAATTATTATATCCATGAACTGAATTCCTGATGGGACAACTGTGAGTCAATCACCGCATTGTGCAAGCATCAAGGATAAATCGTCATGCGCGAGGCATTCTCCAAGATGGGTTTCAAGAGCAGATAATATATTATCGAACAATCTATCCGGCGGCGATGTTCTGAGTATGACCTCAAATCGCGCTTCGCCGAATGGCTCACCGGAAGCATTCTCCGCTTCGGTCAAACCATCCGAGCAGAGCAGGAGCGCACCCGGCTGCGCATGAAAAAATTCGGTAGCCGCTTCAAAGGCATCGGCATCCACCACACCCAATGGAAGATGCCGCGAGCGAAACTTATACAGCTCACCATTCTTTTGCACATAGAAAGCAGTGGGGATTCCGCCGTTCCAGATTTCAATAGCGGAGCCGTCGCGAGTAATGTGCGCTACCGCTGCCGCAATGAAGCGCCCGGTCTCGGCAATTCCCCGCATGGTCTGGTTAATTTCCGTGACGATGTCGCTGGTGGTAAACCCTTTTTTCACCATGGCACGAAATACCCGGAAGATAGGCAGCAAAAATAGCGCGGCTTGCAGGCCGTGCCCGGCAACATCCGCCAGCATGACACGCAAGTCTCCCTTATTATCCCGCCCGGCAGCGATAACATCTCCGCTGAATTGCTGGGTCGGGCGCTGAAAGTGGCGGATTTGCCGATCACGCAACCCATCCGAGCGCATGATGTAGTCCATCACATCCCGAGCGACCAGCAGGTCGCTGGAAATGGCGGAGTTAAATTTTTCCAGCTCAATGTTGGAACGCAATATTTCTGACTCGAATTCTTTGCGCTTGGTGATGTCGCGGATGAATGCACTGAATTCGTATTCGCTTTGCGTTTTGATTGGAGCCACTGCCAATTCGATGGGGAACTCGTGACCTTTGCGATGCAGCCCCACAATTTCTATGCGTTTATTCAGAATAGGCCCTTCGCCGGTGCGCTTGAAATGTTCCATGCCACGCACATGCGCCTCGCGATGCATGGGGGGAATAATCGTTTCATGTATCTCTCGCCCGATCGCCTCATCTTTAGCCCAACCGAGAACTTCCTCTGCTTGGCTGCTCCAACCGGTGATGACCCCTCTGGAATCTATCTGTACGACTGCATCCATCGAATTTTCGATGATAGTACGCAGGCGTTCTTCACTATCGCGCAGGCTTTCATGTTGGAGTTTTAATTTTTCTTCAGCCCAGCGGCGTTCCAGAGATAGCCCTAGCTGCACGGCTATAGAGCCAATCAGCTCGCGCTCTTCATCAAGAAACGGATTTTGGGCAACCTCGCTGACGTCGCCCATGTAGAAAACTTCGACAACTGCCGGCCTATTTTCAGCAAGTGGAATCGCTGCAGCAAGTTTCCATTCGGTCTCCTTGAAGCCGGGTGTCTCAAAAGTCTGGTTTTCAAGGCGGATGCGGGCGCAAATGGATGATGGGTCAAGCCACCCTTCAGGTATGCGCCGGGCACAGCTGTTGAGTATGCTCTCCAGGCTTCGATTCTTTTTTAATGACAGCGCAGTGATGTCGCGAAGACAGGAAATCTCCTTGATGCGTTCGCCCATATCATGGGCGTAACGTGACAGCGCTTCTTCCGCATGTTTGCGCTCCGAGATGTCAAGGCAGTAACCGATATAGCCGACGAATACACCATTGCTGTCATAGCGCGGGCAACCATCGTCCTGTATCCAGCGGTACTCTCCATCGTGGTGGCGTAACCGGTAGTCCATGCTGAATTTTTCGCGCCGCTCAAAAGCTGACACGTATACATCCACACAATGCGGCAAATCGTCAGGGTGGACCCTCTCAGTCCAGCCGTTACCTTGCTCCTGCTCAAAGCTGCGCCCGGTGAATTCCAGCCAAACTTTGTTGAAGTAGTTGCATAGCTTGTCAGTGTCGGATGCCCAGATCAGCGCTTGGCCCGAGTCAGCCAAAGTGCGGTACTGCAGCTCCCGCTCCAACAATTGCGCTTCGGCAAATTTTCTGGCTTTGTTATCCTCCTTGACCAGCAGGGCATGCTGCACAGCAGGCGCCAGGCGCGCCAGCCGGTCTTTAAGCGCATAATCATTGGCACCGGCCTGGAGCAGATTCACGGCCTCTTGATCGGAAAGCGCACCGGTAACCATGATCACCGGTATTTCCGGGTAATCGCGCTTCACCATTTCCAGTGCGGCCAGGCCGCTGAAACCGGGGAGGTTGTAGTCGGACAGGACGATGTCCGGCAGGAAGTCCTTGAGCGCACGGGCAAACGCCTCGCGAGATTTCAGGCGCATCGTAACGAAATTCAGGCCGGTTTTTCGCAGCTCGCGCTCAATCAACTCGGCATCAGTCGGCGAGTCCTCCAGCAACAGGATATGCAGTTGTGATTGCGTGGCTATTTGCATCATAAATAACTGGGGGCACACTGACGGTTTGTTTATCGGCGGCCAATAGTACCCCAGGATGCAACCCTGGCATATGTTTCAAACCTGACTGGTTTGCTGGGGAAGCGGTTGATGTCGAGTGGGTCGCTTTGCAAGATATCCCGGATACTGGCACTACCCGCTGCAATGCAGGATGGGGGTATTGTTTTTTCGGATGGGTTCGAAATCGTGGAAATCTTTTGCCAGCATGAACTTCAGCAAATTCTCATCATCCTCGACGTGTTGCAATAGATAACTCCATAAGGAATCGATGTAATTTTTTGCTTCGCGTTTGGAGTAGTATCCATTTTCAACCCGCAGCCAATCTTTTATTCGCTTAATTTTGTTGAGCAACGATTGGTGCGAAATCGCGTATTGGGGGAAATCTGAATCGAGTGCCAATGAAACATTTCCTCTGGCGGAAAAATAGGCGCGCAGAGCACTTTCAAGCATTTCAAGCTTATCTAGCAGTGCGGCATTATCCCTTGCCTCAATCGAGCAAATCATCTCGTTAATTATGTCGAACAGATTCTCGGGTTCAATTTGTATGAGTTCATTCGCAATGCTTGAATTATTTCGAATATTCGCCATGATGCCCCCGCAGATGAATAATGTCGTTTTGCTCTGATATGGATTCTACAAAATAAGCGCTTGAGAAAATATCAGGGAGGAATGATTTTGCTGTAGTTTTTTGCGCGGAACAGGGTGAGGATCGCCTGATACAAGATAAGCAAATTCTGACGAGATTGAGAATCTACTTTAAACAACTCGTGCTAAATGGACAGCAAAGCGCGACAGAGTGGGGACGTGTAAAACCGCATGGCGGGAAGAGCCAATTTTGAGGCTACTTTTCGCCGTGTCACTTGCCTGCGGAGGCATCACCGGCTGTGGCGAATTTTTCGCTTTTTGCCCCCGTCGTCGGATCATTTGGAATGTGCAGGGTGATTATGGTCCCCTGCCCGAGCTTGCTGGTTACGTTCAATTCCCCGCCTATTGAAATGGCGCGTTCACTCATTCCGAGCAGGCCGAACGATTTAATGACGCCCAGATTTTTCACATCAAATCCCTTGCCGTTATCGCGTATTTCAACCTTAATAGCACCGTTGCTGGTTGTGATAGTTATATCCACCCCGGTCGCCGCGGCGTGACGCGCTACATTGGTAAGTGATTCCTGCACGATACGAAATAAAATCAGGGCGATGTTTTCGGGGAGGGCGTCGATATCATCAACTGCTTTCAGCGCGCATGAAATTCCGCTATGTTTGGTCAACTCCGTGCAAAGCCATTCGATGGCTGCGATGCTCCCCATGCCTAGCTGTACCGGGCGCAGGCTGTGGGAAACATTACGCACCGCCTGTATGGCCTGATCCACCAGCCCCAGCATGCCGCGCTCAATGTCGTCCATCACGGCGTTATCCATGCCCGTCCGGTCTTTCAGCAGGGCAATATCCATGCGCAATACCGACAATATCTGCCCCAGTTCATCGTGAATCTCGCGGGCAATGATTTTGCGCTCTTCTTCGCGTTGATTCTCTACATGCGCCGCAAGGTTACGCACCGCTTTGCGCGAAGCCTCGATTTCCAGCGATGCGTGGACGAGAGTTTCGGCCTGCTTGCGCCACGTAATGTCAGTTTTTATGCCGACATAGTGGGTAATGACGCCTGCCGTGGTTTTGACGGGAGCGATGTTGACATCTTCCCAATAAAGTCCGCCGTTTTTGCGTTTGTTGAGCAGTTCGCCATGCCATGTCAGGCCGTTGCGCAGCTTGCCCCACAGCTCACGATAGGTTTCCTTGGAGGTCTGCCCCGACTGGAACATGCTCGGGGTTCGCCCGATCACTTCGGCTGCGCTATAACCGGTAATCTCGGTAAACTGGGGATTAACATACTGGATGCGGGATTGAGTGTCGGTGATGAGCACTGAGGCGGGGCCTTGTTCGACCGCGATGGAGAGCTTGCGCAACATTTCCTCGCTCCGTTTGCGCTCGCTGATGTCGCGTAAAAATGCGAAAAACTCGCCCCCATTATTTTTATGGTAGGTGACGCTCACTTCGACCGGCCAGGTCGATCCGTCCTTGCGGTAATGCAGGGATTCAAACTGGCCTTGACCAATCTCGATGACGCGCTTTATGTGCTTGGCGGTGTCTGCGCGGCTCTCCAACGCTTCCAGATCAAAGACATGCAAACCCAGCAACTCTTCGCGCGTGTAACCGGATTGTTTGCAGTAGGCAGGATTGACGTCGAGCAGGTTGCCTTGGATACCCATGCGCCAAAAGCCATCGAGCGCGGTATCCAGAATTCTGCGCGTGATTGCATTGCTATCGGACAGCGTATTCGCGCCCCATGAAGCGTCGGCGAGCTGCTTCTCGGCTGCCGCCCGCAATTGTGTCATGTGTTGAATTTCTTCATCTGGATGGGTCATGAATCCGCGTTCTTATTCAAGTTCAGAGAGTCATGCGCTTCAGCCCACTTGCCATCTTGCGGGAGGCAATGTGGCTGGGTGCTTGAGGTCATGGGCAACGGCACAGCTTTGGCAGCCATCTTGGCAGCCTTGCCACGTTCAACCGAACAATTTCTGCTGCATGGAATAGCGCACCAGCTCTACGGTATTTTTCAAGCCGAGTTTTTTGAGCAGGCGTGCTTTGTGTGTGCTGACCGTCTTGTCGCTGATAAAAAGTTGCTGGGCAATTTCGCTGATATTTTTTCCTGCCACGATCAGGCGGAAAATTTCCATCTCCCGATCCGACAGCATAAACTCAACATCGTCCGGCTCTGTCGAGGCGGACGTGGAGAAAAATGCCAGTTTTTCGGCCATTTCCGGATTGAGATATTTGCCGGTCTCCATGGTTTTTTGGATAGCATCAAGCAGCACTTTTGGCGAACAGTCTTTGCAGATATAACCGGATGCTCCCGCCTTTAAGGCACTCGACACAACCTGTGTTTCATTGTGCATGCTGAGCACTAGGATATGCAGGGCAGGATAGAGGCTTTTGATACGGGTGATCAGTTCCGCGCCGCTCAGGCCGGGCATGGTCATATCGAGCAACAAAAGGTCAGTCTGGATAGTGCGCAATCTCTGCAACAGCTCTTCGCCGTTGGCGGCTTCAGCAACGACTTCAATGCCTGCCGACTCATTCAGGAATCGAGACAACCCGGCACGAACCAGATTGTGGTCGTCAATTATCATTACGCGAACAACCATAACAAAAACCCCTTTTTTGCGTATGCGTCATTTATACCAGTTTCGCACCGGATTCCAGATGGCAAACGATCTAATCGGTGTGGGGAAGCAGGGGAGTGTCAGCATTGCCTGGCAAGATGCGGCAATCACTCAATCCGCATAGGTTTTAACCGGGCCTGGAGTTGCTTGCCGCCGCGCGCACGCTTGCCGAAATAACCGTGCAGAACCGCGCCAGGCAATTTGACGGCTTGCTCGCGTGTTCCGGCCTTGCCGATAATTTTTACTTCGGCCTGGTTGATGACGGAAACGGCCGCCAATTCGTCGCCTTCCCCCAGCCCCATGATGATGACACCTTTGCCGCCGCCCGGCAGGCGCTTCATTTCGGCCAGCAGGAACACCAACAATCTGCCGCCGCCGGATACCGCTGCCACCAATGATTGTTCGGTGGGCGTGAAAGGGGCCGGCATCAGGATAGCTTCCCGATCTACGGAGATGAATTGTTTCCCCGCTTTCTGCCTGCCCACCATGTCGCCGAGCGTGCAAAGAAAGCCGTAACCGGAGGAGGTCGAAATCAATAAGTTCTGCTCGGATTTGCCACATAGCGCGTGCGCGATTTTGGCTCCAGGAGCGAGATCAATGAAGGTGGAGAGCGGTGCGCCATCGCCTCGCCCCGAGGGCAATTGCGCGACGGGGATGCTGCACACGCGGCCGTTGTCGCAGATCACGATGCAGTGGTCGGTGGTGCGGCACTCGAATTTGTCCAGCATGCTGTCGCCATCCTTGAAAGTGAGCGCCGACAAATCCAAGCCATGCCCCTGACGGCTGCGCACCCAGTGTTTGTTGGAGAGGATCACAGTCACCGGTTCGTTGATTACCAGCGCAACGAGCGCCGACTTTTCTGCTTCCTTGACCAGCGTGCGGCGCTCGTCGCCGTAGGTCGCGGCATCTGCTTCGATCTCTTCGGCGACCTGTTCGCGCAGTGCGCTTTCCTTGGATAACAGGCGCGTCAGCTCGCGGCGTTCTTTCTCCAGCGCCTTCACTTCTTTTTCGATGCGGATGCCTTCCATGCGCGCCAACTGGCGCAGGCGGATTTCCAGTATGTCTTCTGCTTGGCGCTCGGAAAGTTCGAATCTTGCGATCAACGCGGCCTTGGGATCATCCGATTCGCGGATCAGGGCGATTACTTCATCGAGGTTGAGGAAGACCACCATGCGGCCTTCAAGGATGTGCAGGCGGTCGTTGACCTGGGCCAAACGATACTCGCTGCGGCGGCGCACGGTGTGCAGGCGGAACTCCACCCATTCGCGGATGATCCGGGTCAGCGGCTTCTGCTGCGGGCGTCCGTCCAGCCCGATCATAGTCATATTGATGGGGGCAGAAGATTCCAGGCTGGTGTGTGCTAGCAGCACATTCATCAGCTCGTCCTGCGTCTGGCGCGAGGACCTGGGCTGGAACACCAGACGCACGGCCTGCGACTTGTCGGACTCGTCGGCCACCGCATCCAGCACCGACAGCAGCAGTTGCTTGTTCTGCACCTGATCCTGCGTCAGGCTCTTCTTGTTGGCTTTGACTTTCGGGTTGGTCAGCTCGTCGATTTCTTCCAGCACTTTGCGGGTTGAAACACCATGCGGGAGTTCGTACACGACGATTTGCCACTGGCCGCGCGCCAGTTCTTCGACGGTCCATCGGGCGCGCATCTTTAGCGAGCCGCGTCCGCTCAGATAGCATTCGCGGATGTCGCGCGCGGACGAGATGATTTGCCCTCCGCCGGGGAAGTCCGGCCCGTGGATGCAGGCGAGCAGAACATCGTCGCCGAGGTCGGGATTGCGCACCAGTTGCACGGCGGCATCCGCAACTTCACGCAGATTGTGCGAGGGAATTTCCGTCGCCATGCCGACCGCGATGCCCGATGCGCCGTTGAGCAGCACCATTGGCAGACGTGCCGGGAGCATGGCGGGCTCCTGAAATGCGCCGTCGTAATTGGGCACGAAATCCACCGTGCCCATGTCGATTTCGGACAGCAGCAGTTCGGCGAGCGTGGTGAGGCGTGTCTCGGTGTAGCGCATGGCCGCCGCGTTGTCGCCGTCGCGCGTGCCAAAATTGCCCTGCCCGTCCACCAGCGGATAACGCAGCGAGAAGTCCTGTGCCAGGCGCACCATGGCTTCATAGGCGGATGAATCGCCGTGCGGATGATATTTGCCCAGCACGTCGCCGACCACGCGCGCCGACTTGACGTGTTTGCTGCCGTGGTTCAGCCCCATCGCGCGCATCGCGTAAAGAATGCGCCGCTGCACCGGCTTCTGGCCGTCGCACACGTCCGGCAGCGCACGGCCTTTTACTACGGAAATGGCGTATTCCAGATAGGCGCGCTCGGCATACTGCGCAATCGGCACATCATCGCCATCCGGCAGCGCGGGCAGCGGGGCGAACTGTCTTGCGCCGCCGTTGCCGCCGGGCGCTGCTGCCGGTTCTATCAGTTCTGCCGCAACTTCTGGGGCGGTGATTTGCTCATCGGGAAAGAGACTGGATTGGTCTTCGCTGGTTTGCTCGATGCTCATGCTTAAACATCCCCCTGAACTTCATTGCCGTGATATTCCAGCCACGCGCGGCGTGTCGAGGCTTCGTGTTTGCCCATCAGCATGTTGAACATTTCCATGTTGTCGTTGAACGAGATGGCGGCGGCGTTGACGCGCAACGCGCGCCGCGTGTCGGGATTGAGCGTGGTATCCCAAAGCTGTTCGGCATTCATTTCGCCCAAGCCCTTGAAGCGCGAAATCGACCACGAACCTTCGCGGAATTTTTCCTGGCGCAGGCGATCTTCGATGCCCAGCAATTCACCCTCGTTGAGCGCATAGATCTTGCGGATCGGCTTCTTGCCTTGCGCGGGCACATCCACGCGGAACAGCGGCGGCTGCGCCAGATAAATTTTGCCGGCCAGCACCACCTGGTAGAAATGGCGGAAGAACAGCGTGAGCAGCAGGGTGGAGATATGCGCACCGTCCACGTCGGCATCCGCCATGATGTAGATGCCGTTGTAGCGCAGGCCGGACAAATCTGCCTCGTCGTTCGGCCCGTGCGGATCGACACCTATCGCCACGGCGATGTCGTGGATTTCGTTGTTGGCGAACAGGCGGTCTTTCTCGACCTCGAAGGTGTTGAGCACTTTGCCGCGCAACGGCAGCACGGCCTGAAATTCCTTGTTGCGCCCCTGCTTGGCCGAGCCGCCGGCGGAGTCGCCCTCCACCAGAAACAGTTCGGTGCGGGCAGGATCGTTCGAGCTGCAATCGGTCAGCTTGCCCGGCAACACCGCGACCGAGGAACCCTTTTTCTTCTCGACTTTCTGTGCCGAGCGCATCCGGGTTTGCGCCTGCTGGATGGCCAGTTCGGTGATGCGCTTGCCATAATCGACATGCTCGTTCAGCCATAAATCCAGCGGGTCCTTGACCATCAGCGACACCAGGCGCAAGGCATCGCGCGACACCAGCTTGTCCTTGGTCTGCCCCTGGAATTGCGGGTCGAGCACCTTGGCCGACAACACGAAACTGGCGCGCGAGAACACATCGTCAGATACCAGTTTCACGCCCTTGGGCAGCATGCCGTGCAGCTCGGCAAAATTCTTTACCGCATTGAATACGCCGTCCTTCAACCCCGCATCGTGCGTGCCGCCCGACCAGGTCGGGATGAGGTTGACGTAGGACTCGCGCATAATCGCGCCTTCCTCCGACCACACGATAGCCCAGGCCGCGCCTTCGCCCTCGGCGTAACCGCTGTCGCCGCCTTTCTGCACCAACTTTTCCATGGCAAAAATGGGCACGGCCAGCTCCTGTTCGGACATCCCCTCGGTCAGGTAACCGCGCAGCCCGTCCGGATACGACCACGAACGGGTCTCGCCGGTCTTCTCGATATGCAGGATGACATTGGTGCCGGGCAGCAGCACCGCCTTGGAGCGCAACGAGCGTTCCAGTTGCGGCAGGATGACATTGGGCGTGTCGAAATATTTGGGGTCCGGCCATGCGCGCACCTTGGTGCCGCCGCGTTTCTTGGGGCAATCGGCTATGCGTTTGAGCGGCGCTTCGGCCATCCCGTTGAGGAAGCGGATGAAGTGCTCGCCGCCATCGCGATACACCGTCACCTCGACCTTGGATGACAACGCATTGGTCACCGCCACGCCGACGCCATGCAGTCCGCCGGCGAACTTGTAAGCGCCGCCGGATTCTTTGTCGAACTTGCCGCCGGAATGCAACACGGTGAAAGCGACTTCGACCACCGACACACCTTCTTCCGCGTGAATGCCGACCGGGATGCCGCGCCCGTCGTCCTGCACGGTCACGGAACCATCCGTGTGCGCCGTGACCGTGATATTTTTGGCATAAGCCGCCAACGCCTCATCGCAAGCGTTGTCGACGACTTCGGCGATCAGATGATTGGGAGATTCGAGATTGGTATACATCCCCGGTCGCTGGCGCACCGGTTCGAGACCGCGCAGAACTTTGAAGCTGGATTCGTCGTAAGTATTTGCCATGAGTGTGTCTGGATTAAAGCCGCTAAGGCGTTCAAATTTAGATGCAGAATTATTGTTCTATCGCTTGCAAAAAACTCAAAGAGGCGATCACCTACTTCCGGTACTTGCGAATCAATCCGACCAGCACCCCGAAGATTTCCAGTGAGCCATGCGGGCGGATGACCGGGTAGGCAGCGTTAGCCGGGCGCAGGATGAATTTGCCGCGTTCCTTATCCAGTGTTTTTAGCGTGAAATCGTTATCGACTATCGCCACCACGATGTCGCCGACGTTGGCCAGATTGCGTTTTTCTACTACGGCTATATCGCCGTCACGAATACCGGCATCAATCATCGAGTCGCCCCTGACCTGAATCATGGTAGTCAGAGACGGCGTGTCGATCAGCATCTCATCGATGACAAAATACTCGCCTTGGGTTGCGGTCACCGACACCGGCATTCCCGCCTGGACAGAGGATTCAGCAAAGGGGCGAGCAAAGAACTGGCGTGTTGGAATCCATGCGCCATCGGGCGTGCGCTCGATAAAATCCGCCTTGCACAGGCGATCCAGAATCGCTTTAACCCAGGATTTTGAGGCGATGCCAAACACCTCACACAGCGCAGCGTAGGAAGGAATGCTTTTCCATACGGCGTAATAGTCTTGCAGCTTAGCCAGATATTCTGCGTCCCTGGGATGGGACTCGGGTGCGGGGGTATCGAAATCAGTCATAGTACATTTGCGCAGAACGAACGTTCTTTGTATGGTAATGAGCAGTCGCTCGGTTGTCAATTCGCAGGTGGAAACGGGTGTGATTCAAACTGAGATGGCAATATTACGGATGGATTGTCAGCGAGATTGGTCAGTCGCCACATTGCTGCATGGTTATCCCAGATAATCCATTAGCCCGTCATTCCCGCGCAGGCGGGAATCCAGCCAAACAAATGCGCCGCGAAGCGGACAAAAACATGTTTTTGGCTCGCTACGCGAGGATTATTCAATCAACTGGATTCCCGCCTGCGCGGGAATGACGCAGTTTGTTGCTAATGAACTATCCGGGGTTATTGTAGGAGCGGTCTATCGATGTGCATCGGTGCAGTGCGGCATTTGGCCGGTGTCGCGGCTATTTGCCGAGCCTATTGCTGCGGCCTGAGCAGTTGCGCTGAATTTATGTGAGTCTCAATAACGCACAGTTGCTATCTGCAAATAAAAAGTGCGGCCCGAATAAGGCCGCACTGGAATAAAGCCCCCCGCCTGTGCCGTTGACCCAGCATCTTGAACCGAGATCCAAGAGAGCCACTTCCCAGTCACTTCAGGTACGTCCGCCAAATACAACTACCAGATACATCGGCCGGGGACGTTCACAACAGCAACTTCAAGGGTCGCAGCTTTAAGCAAAGCTTATTGGTTCAAAGAATATATGGACCTATCGAACACCGCAGGGGACAACTCTTAAACTAAAACAGCGAATCTTGTTCGGCTAACGCCTCATCGATCGCCGCCTGCATGGAATTCATTCTACGCTTAAAGTCTGCAACGTCAATGCCGCGACCAATTTTTGTGGAAAGCAGTTCGTGGGTGATATTGAGCGCGGCCATCAGGGCGATGCGCTCGACGTTGGCGATCTTGCCGGCATCGCGGATTTCGCGCATTTTTTTGTCCAGATAGGTAACCGCATCGAGCAGTTCGCCGCGCTCTTCCTCGGGGCAGGCGACACGCAATCCTCGGTCGAGAAGTTTGATTTCCAGTGTTTTGGTTGCGCCGCTCATGTTTGATCTTCCGGGAGAGTCGCCAGCAGTTTTTCCAGGCGCGCCTTCGCGTTTTCCACCTTGTCGCTGCATTGGCGGTGATTGCTGAGCGCATGCGCCAGATCCTGGCGCAACTGGTGATTTTCGGCGCGCAATTTGCCGCTCGCCTGTATCAGTTGCGCAAGTTTAGCTTCGAGTGCGTTCAATTCGTTTTCCATGCCCTGACTATAATTTGAAAAGTGCTGATAAGTCAAACGGTAAGCAGGCGTTTTGAATGAGGTTTGTAGTTTTTCTGCCAGCGTCTTTGCATTGCTTTCACCGTGCTTGTGTTAAAGTCCGCGCTGCTTTGAGGTTCTCGCCTGCTTGCAGGCGAGTTAAACGGGAAACAGGTGAGGGAAACAACCCGATGCCTGTGCTGCCCCCGCAACGGTAAGCGAGTGCGGATTTGCCAATATGCCACTGTGAGCGATCCCCCAAGGGATTTCATGGGAAGGCGGCAAATCAAGACTTGCGAGCCCGGAGACCGGCCACGGAGCAAAGAAACAGGAGATGCTGCGGGTGGCGCATCGGAAAATGAACAGCTGCGCAGTTCATTTTCTGCTTTATCACCTCCCTTCATTTCCTGAATTTAATCTTCCAACGGGGACGCTTGGAAATTTTCAGGAGCACTTCAAATGAAATACAAACTATCTGCCGCGCTGCTCGGTGCGGTGTGTACCCATGCTTACGCAGTCGTTAACGAAACCTTGCCGGATATAGTCGTTACCGCCACGCGCACCGCGCAATCCGCCGATGCAACCCTGGCTTCCGTTTCCGTCATCACCCGTCAGGATATAGTCCGCCTGCAAGCGCAATCCCTGCCGGATGTGCTGCGTGGTGTGGCGGGTTTGACCATCAGCAACAGCGGCGGCGCGGGCAAGGCGACTTCGGTGCATTTGCGCGGCACCAATGCCGATCACGTACTGGTGCTGGTGGACGGCATCAAGGTCGGCTCGGCAACGACCGGCACGGCATCGTTTCAGGATATTCCGGTGGCGCAGATCGAACGTATCGAAATCGTGCGCGGCCCGCGCGCCAGCCTGTACGGCTCGGAAGCGATCGGAGGCGTGATCCAGATTTTCACCCGCAAAGGCGGCGGCGCGTTGACCCCATCGTTCAGCGCGATGGCGGGGAGTTATGGCACGTTCAACAGCATGTTCGGTTTGAGCGGCGGCGGGGAGCAAGGCTGGTTCAACGCCAAACTCAATCAGCAAGACACCAGCGGCTTCAATGCGTGCCGTGGCAGTCTGGTGGCAGGTTGTTTTGTTAATGAGCCGGACAAGGATGGCTATCGCAATTTATCGTTGGGGCTGCGCGGCGGCTATCGCTTCGATAATGGCGTGACGGCTGATTTCAACGCGCTTCAGGCGAATAGTGCCAGTAAATCGGACGGCAGTATTTTTGCGGGCAACGAAACCAAGGCGGCGCAGCTGGTGCTGGGCGGTAGTGCGTATTTCGCCGCTACCGAACAATGGCATATGACGCTGCGCGGCGGGCGCAGCCAGGATAATTCCGATTTGTTTTTTAACGGTTTGTATATCGACCGCTACAACACGCAGCGCGACAGCATGACTTGGCAAAATGATATCGCGTTGGATAGTCGGCAGTTGATCAGCGCGGGACTGGATTATCAACAGGATCGCATCGAAAGCCGCCGCGCCTACGCACAAGTTGCGCGCAGCAACCGTGCGCTGTTCGGGCAGTACCAGGGTGACTTCGGCGCGCACAGTCTGCAAGCCAGCCTGCGCCGCGACAGCAACCAGCAGTTCGGCGGGCACGACACCGCCGGTTTGGGCTACGTTTATGCGATCAACGACACGATGCGCTTGACGGCTTCTTATGGCACGGCGTTCAAGGCTCCCACCTTCAATCAGCTGTACTACCCGGGATTCGGTAGTGCGGCGTTGCGTCCCGAGTTGTCGCGCAGCATGGAGGGGGGGGTGGCGGGGCATGGCACATTCGGCAAGTGGTCGCTGAATGCCTATCAAACCGACATTACCGATTTGATCGGCTTCGATGCTAATTTTACTCCCGTTAACATTAACACCGCACGTTTGAACGGGCTGGAAGGGCAGTTGCAAACACAGCTCGCCGATTGGGATATCAACGGCACGCTGACCTTGCAAGACCCGCTTCAGACTTCCGGCGTGAATCAGGGCAAGCTGCTGAACCGGCGCGCAACAGAAACGATGCGCATCGAAGCGGCGCGTGACTCGGGCGCCTATCGTTTTGCCGGTTCACTATATGCGGAAGGCCGCCGCTTTGATGACCTCGCCAATACCGGCACCAAGCGTCTGGGGGGCTACGGTTTGCTCGACGTGTGCGCCGAATATCGCATTGCGCAGGGCTGGTCGATGCAGGGCCGTATCGACAACTTGCTGGACAAGCGATACGAGACCGCGCAGTTCTATAATCAGGCGGGGCGCGGGTTATACTTCACGCTGAATTATCAACCCAGAAACTGATCAAGTAGCCGCAGTGAATTTTCAAGTGTCAATTTTTATAATTTTAAGGAGTGCAACATGAAACTGTTATCCCAACGTCCGGTGTTGATTGGTTTGGTCTTGGCCGTCTTGATGGCGGCCACGCGTATGCATCATTTCGGCAGCGCGCTGCATTTGCCGGATGCTTCACTGGCGGTGTTCCTGCTGGCCGGTTTCTTTGTCGCCGGCCCCCTGTTGTTTGTCGGGCTGCTGCTCGAAGCGGCTGCACTGGACTACGTGGCGATTGCCCATCTGGGCGTGAGTGACTGGTGCGTTACGCCCGCTTACTGGTTTCTGATTCCGACCTATGCGGTATTGTGGTTGGCGGGCCGCTACTACGCACGCATCCACCAACACAGCTTGCGCAGCTTGGGCGTGTTTGCCGGTCTTTCCGTCGCTGCGCTGAGCGTGGCATTCCTTATCTCCAATGGGGCGTTCTACTGGTTTTCCGGACGCCACCCTGACATGGGTATGGCCGAATACGCTGCCCGCGTGGCGCAATATTATCCCCAGTATTTGGCAGGCGGCATGCTGTATCTGGCGTGCGCAGCCGCGTTATATGCGGTGCTGACCGCGCGTGCGCCGGTTGCTGCCAGTACCACAGGCAAATAATGAGCGATAAGGATATGGCCGCTGCCGACGAGCGACACCGCGCCCGCACGCAACGCCACAAGGAAGTGGTGGACGCAAAGATCGACCGCGCCACCGAGAGCCGCGGCGTGGTGCTGGTGCACACCGGCAACGGCAAGGGCAAGAGCACTGCGGCCTTCGGCATGATCGCCCGTGCTCTCGGGCACAACATGCGCGTCGGCGTGGTGCAATTCATCAAAGGCAGTTTTTCCACCGGCGAAGAAGCCTTTTTCCGCCGCTTTCCCGAAGTTGAGTATCACGTGATGGGCGAAGGCTTTACCTGGGAAACCCAGGACAAGCAGCGCGACATTGCCTCGGCGCAAGCCGCATGG
>JAUYJO010000058.1 GCA_030700315.1 Gallionella sp. | reverse complement strand
TCACCAGATAGCCGCCCTCGCCGCGCACCCCTTCGGTAATCAGCACGCCCGCGCCATACACGCCGGTCGGATGAAACTGAAAAAATTCCATGTCTTCCAGCGGAATCCCGGCGCGCGCCGCCATGCCCAGCCCGTCGCCGGTGTTGATGTAGGCGTTGGTGCTGGACTGGAAAATACGCCCCGCGCCGCCGGTGGCGAGCAGCGTGGCGCGCGCCTGAAAGATCATCACTTCGCCGGTTTCGATTTCCATCGCCGTCACGCCGAGCACGTCGCCATCCTCATCGCGGATCAAGTCCAGCGCCATCCATTCGATAAAGAAATGCGTGTTGGCTTTCACGTTCTGCTGGTACAGCGTGTGCAGCAAGGCATGGCCGGTGCGGTCGGCCGCCGCGCAGGCGCGCTCCACCGGCGTCTTGCCGTAGTCCTGCATGTGCCCGCCGAACGGGCGCTGATAAATCTTGCCGCTTTCAAGGCGGTCGAACGGCATACCGTAATGTTCCAGTTCGTACACTACTTCCGGCGCGGCGCGGCACATGAACTCGATGGCATCCTGATCGCCCAGATAATCGGAGCCTTTCACCGTGTCGTACATGTGCCAGTGCCAGCTGTCCTTACCGACATTGCCCAGCGACGCGGCGATGCCACCTTGTGCTGCGACAGTGTGCGAACGGGTCGGAAACACCTTGGACAGCACTGCTACTTTCAGCCCGGCCTCGGCCAGTTGCAACGCCGCGCGCATTCCGGAACCGCCCGCGCCGACCACTACCACATCGAAAGTTCGTTTCGCGACTGACATCACATTCCCCACAATATTTGTACGGCCCAAATCACATACAACAGCAAAGCCAGAATCACCAGCGTATGGATAACCAAACGCATACTGGCCGGTTTGACGTAATCCATCACAATGTCGCGGATGCCGATCCAGGCGTGATAGAACACGCTCAGCAGAAACAACAGCGTAAACGTGCGCATCGGCTGGCCCGAAAACAATCCCGTCCAGACATCGTAACCCACATGGGGTTGCAGCAGCAGGTAAGCGGCCAGCGCCACGCTGTACGCCGCCATCATCACCGCCGTGATGCGCTGGATCAGCCAGTCGCGCAACCCGTAATGTGCGCCCGTCACCACGCGGTTTACCATAGCTTCATCCCCAGAAAAACAGTCAGTAACAGGCTCGCCGCCATCACCACTTTACTGCTGTTGCGCGCCTGCGCAAGATCGCGCACCCGGTGCAAGTCGATCGCCAGATAGCGCAGCCCGGCGCAGAAGTGATGCAGGAATGCCCACAGCAGGCCGAGCGACAGCAGCTTCGCCAGCGGATGCGCCAGCACGGCCATCAGTTGCGTGTAAGTTTCGATGGTGCGCAGGCTGTGTTGCAACATCAGCAACAACAGCGGTAGCGCCAGGAATAGCAACAAACCGCTGGCGCGGTGGAGGATGGAAACGAAACCGGGGAGTGGCAATTTGATGAGATGCAAGGCGAGGTGCTTCGGGCGTTGTTTATTCATCGTTGATTCCTGTCATAACATCAATACCGGATTGGCGAATGCTACACCTTTTTACATGGCGCGAGAAAATCAAAACAATTATGATACGGTCTTGTTTGTCAGAATGGCGTGGCGATAGCCACCCTGAGTGATGAAACAAAAAACGAATCCCTTCCGCCACATCCACAGGCTCAGGATAGGCTTCGCAACACCTCTTTTTTCAAAGGAGGTATTAAAAGGGGCCAGGGGAATTTGATTTTGCTGCACGTTATAAATAACTAAATTCAGAGGAACGCACTATGAAAGCACCCATCCGCATCACTATCACCGGCGGCGCCGGACAAATCTGCTACGCTGCCCTGTTCCGCATCGCCAATGGCGACATGCTCGGGCACGACCAGCCGATCATCCTGCAACTGCTGGACTTGCCGCAGGCGCAGACGATGTTGCGCGGTGTGATGATGGAGCTGGAGGACTGCGCCTTTCCGCTGCTGCAACAGGTCATCATCACCGACGATCCGAAGACCGCGTTCCGCGACACCGAAATCGCCCTGCTGATCGGCGCGCGACCGCGCGGCAAGGGCATGGAGCGCAAAGACCTGCTCGAAGCCAACGGCGCAATTTTCACCGAGCAAGGCAAGCTGCTCAACGACTATGCGGAGCGCCACGTCAAGGTGCTGGTGGTGGGCAACCCGGCCAACACCAACGCGCTGATCGCGATGAAGAACGCCCCCGATCTCGACCCGCGCAATTTCACCTCGATGATGCGCCTCGACCATAACCGCGCCATCGCGCAAGTCGCGCAAAAGCTGTTCCAGCCGATCCACGATGTCAAAAAGATGATCGTCTGGGGCAACCACTCCGGCACGCAATATCCCGACCTCGACCATGCCGAGATTCGCGGCAAACTGGTGCGCGACATGCTGCCGGATCAGGGCTGGGTAGAGCGCGAATTCATCCCCACCGTGCAGAACCGCGGCGCCGCAGTCATCGAAGCGCGCGGCCTGTCCAGCGCGGCGAGCGCCGCCAACGCCGCCATCGCGCATATCCGCGACTGGGTGCTCGGCGCGCACCACAACAACTGGGTATCCATGGGCGTCCCGTCCGACGGCAGCTACGGCATCCCGGAAGGCGTGATCTACGGTTTCCCGGTGAGATGCAAGCAGGGCGAATACCACATCGTGCATGATCTTTCGATCAGTGCAGCGGGACACGAGCGCATGCAGGCCAGCTATCGCGAACTGGCCGAAGAACGCGAGCTGGTGAAGCATTTGCTAGGAGCCTGTCTGACTTGAAGAATCGAAGCGAAAATTTGGCTGGGCGAGGACAGATTTTGCCGGTTTTTTGGGCAATAGTCGTTCTATTGCCCAAAAAAGCGGTGAAATATGGACCGGTCAGGCGAATTTGCAGCCGATTTCCTTCAAGTCAGACAGGCTCCTAGGGCAACAAGGACGGCCAGAAGAGCCGACATGGGGAAACAAAAATGGCGCTATCAATTACCGACGACTGCATCAATTGCGGCCTTTGCGAGGCGGAATGCCCGACCGGGGCGATATTCGAAGGCGATTATATATTTGAAATCGACCCCGATAAATGCAACGAGTGCGCGGGTTACTACGACCAGCCCCGTTGCGTTGCCGTGGGCCCGGTGGATTGTTTCCTGGACGCCAACGGCAAGCCGTTTCGTTTAACGCACTCGTAAGATGTAGCCGTCCAGTTGCTGCTCCGTGCAATAGTAAGGAGATTATGAGCAATCACACCGTAAGGCTCGGATTGATGCCCCCCTTGACCGGAGTGGTCGGAATGTATGGCGCGGAGATAGCCCGTGCCGGACAAATCGCCTGCGCTGAGGTCAACCAAAGCGGCGGCGTCCTGGGCAGGCCGCTGGAACTCGTGATCGAAGATGACGGCAGCCTGCCGGAAAGCGCGGTCGTGGCGGCCACCAGACTGGTGGATCAGCATCACTGTGCCGCCATCATCGGCAACCTCCTCTCCAATTCGCGCATCGCCGTTGCCTACCAGGTGGCCGAGCCGCGCAGGATTCCCTATCTCAACTTTTCTTTTTACGAGGGAAGCATCCTCAGCCATTATTTCTTCCATTTCGCCGCCCTGCCCAACCAGCAGATCGAGCGGATGATCCCGTACATGCGCAACCGCTACGGCCCCCGGATGTTCTTCGCCGGTAACAATTACGAATGGCCGCGCGGCTCTATCGGCGCCGCCAAGCGCGCGCTGGAACAGTCGGGCGGACAGGTGGTGGGCGAGGAGTATTACCCTATCGGCGCGAGTGGCAGCGACATCGAGCGCCTGTTGGATCAGGTGGCGGAATCGGCAGCCGATGTGTTCGTCCCCTATTTCGCGGGCGCCGACCAAACACATCTGCTCACCCGTTTTAGCAAAAGAGGCCTGAAAAAGCGCATGGCGGTGGTGATGGGACACTACGACGAAATCATGGCCAGCCGGTTGCCGCCGGAGGTGCGCGAAGGCTTTTATTCCAGCAATACCTATTTCATGACGCTGGATACCCCGGAAAACAGAAAATACCTGGCACAGCTTGCCACCCAGCCTGGTGTGAACGGCATCTGGCCACATGGCAACGGCATCCTGACCAATTTCGGCGAAGGCGCCTACCTCTGCGTCAAGGCGTTTGCCAAGGCAGCCAATCAGGCGGGAAGCCTCGACCCGGAAGCGCTGGTCAAGGCCCTGGAAACGGTAGCCGTATCCGGCCCGCAAGGTGCCGTGCAAATGGATCCGGCGTCGCATCATGCCCTGGTGAACACCTGCCTTTCCCGCTGCCAGGCGGACGGCTCTTTTGCCATAGTCGAACAGTTCGGCGCCATTCCCCCGGAGCTTCCCGAGCGCTACCGGCATTTGCGCATCAGCAAGCTGACCGGCCAGGAGGACATCTACCTTCAGTCCAGAATGATGGCGCAGATTACCGAAGCGGTGCTGCTGATTCACGCAAAGGATGGCACTATTGTCTATTCTAATCCGGGCGCCGAGCGGATGTTCGGCTATGGATCGAACGAATTGTCCGGTAAGTGCTTCTCCGTGCTGTTCGCTCCCTCCGACCAATCGCCGGAAGCAATCACCGCCGCTATCGGCAAGATACTGTCCAGAAAAGGGGTGTGGCAAGGAGAGGCGGAAAACATCACCCGGGATGGCAAGCGTTTCTGGTGCACCGCCTCGGCTTCCGTGTTTACCCACCCCGAGTTCGGCGAAGTCTGGATGATTTTGAACAAGGATATTACCGGGCGCAAGCGGGCCGAAGAGCAGCTTCGCACCAACGAAGCCTTGCTGCGCCGGACACAATCTCTGGCCGCAATCGGCAGTTGGCGGCTCAACGTACCGAAAAACGAACTAGTATGGTCAGATGAAACCTACCGCATCTTCGGTATCCCTGTCGGCGCACCCCTCACCTATGAATCCTTCATTGCCGATGTGCATCCCGACGACAAGGAACTTGTCGATTCCGCCTGGCAGGCCGCGCTCAAGGGTGCGCCATACCGGATACAACACCGCATTATTGTGCGGGGCGAAACACGCTGGGTGGAGGAGCGCGCCGAGTTGGACTTGGATGCACAAGGCAACTTGCACTCGGGGACAGGGTCGGTGCAGGACATCACCGAGCGCAAGAAGGCCGAAAATGAACTACAGGAAAAGGAAGAGCGCCTGGCATTGGCCACGCTCCATAACGGCGTAGGCATCTGGGACTGGAACCTGATAACCCAGGAAATGATATGGGACGATTCGATGTATGCGCTCTACCATATCCGCCGCGAAGACTTCATCGGCACCGAGGAGGCATGGCGGGCGGCCCTGCACCCGGACGACCTCGAGCGCGGCGACCGGGAAGTCAACGATGCGATCGCCGGCATAAAACCTTTCGACACGGAGTTCCGCGTCGTCTGGCCAAATGGCGAGATTCGCCACATCAAGGCCGTGGCGAAGGTGTTCCGCGACGCGCGGGGAACCCCATTGCGGATGCTCGGCATCAATATGGACATCACCGAGTTAAGGCTGACATCCATCGCGCTACAGGAAAAAACCAATCTGCTGCGCAACATTATCGACTCCTCGGCGGATTATATTTTTGCCAAGGACAAGGAGTTGCGCACGATTCTGTGCAACAGAATTTTTGCCAGGACCGTCGGCAAGCAAGTGCAGGACATCATCGGCAAAACCGACATCGAAAATGGCTGGGATCCGTTGCTGGTCAAGGGCGATGCGGCCAGGGGCCTAAAAGGGTACGAACAAAATGACCTCGATGCCATCGCCGGGAAGACCATACATTCTGTCGACCAGCTCTACGTCGACGGCGAATTGCACTATGTGGACACGGTAAAACTGCCGTTGCGGAATGATGCCGGGCACACCTTCGGGATGTTCGGTATCAGCCGCGACATCACCGGGAACAAGCTGCGCGAAAACATCCAGATGGCCCGTTTGCGCCTGACGGGCTACGCCGCTAACCATACGCTGAAAGAATTGCTCGTCGCCACGCTCGACGAGGCATGCGCCCTGACCGGGAGCAGCATCGGCTTCTATCACTTCCTCGATGCGGATCAGCAAACCCTGTCCCTGCAAGCCTGGTCCACAAAGACGACCCGGGAGTTCTGCAAGGCGGAGGGTGAAGGCGCGCATTACAACATCTCCGATGCCAGTGTCTGGGTGGATTGCGTCCGCGAACGCCGCCCGGTGATACACAACGACTATGCAGCACTCCCGCACAAGCGCGGCATGCCGCCAGGCCATGCCCATGTGGAGCGCGAGATGGTGGTTCCGATCTTCCGCAACGAGCTGATCGTCGCCATTCTGGGCGTGGGGAACAAGGCTGTGCCCTACAAGGACAGTGACCTGGATTCAGTCACCCAACTGGCCGATCTGGCCTGGGACATTGCCGTTGCCAAGCGCGCCGAGGAAGAAGTCCGCCGGCTCAATGCCGAACTGGAACAACGCGTAGCGGAGCGCACATCCCAACTGGAAGCCGCCAACAAGGATCTGGAAGGCTTCGCCTATTCGGTGTCGCACGACCTGCGCACCCCGTTGCGCGCCATTGACGGCTTCTCGCATCTCATACTGGATCGCTATGAAGAAAAGCTCGACGACGAGGGCAAGCGGCTGCTGAACGTGGTGCGAGACAACACCAAAAAAATGGGGCAGTTGATCAACGACATCCTCGCGTTTTCGCGCGCCGGACGGCTGGAGATCAAGGTATCGGAAGCCGACATGGAAGCTCTGGTGCGCGATGTGTGGCATGAATTGGAACACTTGATAACGGGCCGCGAGGTGCGCCTAGAGATCAAACACCTGCCGCCTGCGCACGGCGACCCCGCGATGCTGCGCCAGGTATGGGCCAACCTGCTGGGCAACGCCGTCAAGTTCACGCATTCACGATCAACCGCCCATATTGAAATCGGCGGTTCGCTTGGGCTGGCGGAAAATGGGGAAGGCCGCGAATGCACGTTCTATGTGAAAGACAACGGCGTGGGCTTCGACATGCAATATGCGGGAAAATTGTTTGGCCTGTTCCAGCGCCTGCACGGTGTCGATGAGTTCGAAGGCACCGGTATCGGCCTGGCCATCGTCAAGCGCATCGTCGCACGCCACGGCGGGCGGGTATGGTCGGAAGGCAAGGTAAACGAAGGTGCGACGATTTATTTCGCACTGCCCATTGACATGAAAAAAAGTGACCTGAAAAAAGCCGTTGGCGAAGAACCTTCTACCGCTTCATGATGCCGCATTGCATTTCGGGTGCGAATTCATCGACTGCTTTACATTAGGGATACAGAAATTACAAACGTACCGTTTGGTCATGAGTCTCACGATGATGTAGGTCGGGGTTCATCCCGACGGGGTTGGGTTATGCGACGCTCTGTCGGGATTCATCCCGACCTACGAAACCCGTCCCCGGTTCATAAAAGGTACTTTTACAATTTCCGCATCCCTTAGCGAAGGAGAATTAACATGGAAATAAACGACCCGGTTGAAATCCTGCTGGTGGAAGACAACCCCACCGATGCCGAACTGGCGATGATAGCGCTGCGTGAACGCAACCTTGCCAACAAGCTGGTATGGGTAAAGGACGGCGCCGAGGCGCTGGACTTCCTGTTTGCCAGCGGCCTCTATGCCGGTCGCAAGCTCGAGAATGGCCCAAAGGTGGTGCTGCTCGACCTGCGCATGCCCAAGGTGGACGGGCTGGAAGTGCTGCGCCGCGTCAAGGCGGATGAGCGGACGAAGCATATCCCGATAGTGGTGTTGACCTCATCGAAGGAAGACCGGGATATCGCCGAAAGCTACAACCTCGGCGTAAACAGCTATATCGCCAAGCCGGTGGAATTCGAAGAATTCGCCAAGGTGGTGTCGGAACTGGGGCTCTACTGGCTGCTGATCAACCACCCTCCCTCCCCTCCTTCCGGTTAAATCCAGCTAATCCATTAGCTCTTGATGCATTGCAAAATAAATGGGTTGTAGGTCGGGTTTTAACCCGACATGCCTGTCCTGAGCCTGCCGAAGCGGTCGGGCTGAAGCCCGACCTACGTTCAAATAGATTATCTGGGGTTAAACAAAATCCGCACCGCTGACCACGGGCGCGTCTGCCAGTAGTACCCGGTTGCGCCCGGCATGTTTGGCCTGGTATAGCGCCTTGTCTGCCGTGTCGCACAGTTTCGTGGCATCGCTGAAATTCGCAACATCGGCGCCCCCGCAACTGAAGGTGGTGGAAAATTCTTTCCCGTCCGCCAGATGGCGCAACTGCGAAAAATCCTGGCGAATGGCATCCAGCACTTTTGCTGCGGTCTCTCCATCGGTGTTGCTCAGGATATGCCTGCAATCCTTTCGGACTGATCTGCGGCATCCTTTTGCAGGGTCACCTGGTGAAGCTCGCTCAATAAAACCCGTATGTGGTTACGCTGTTTTTCATCCGGTACTATCTTCGCCTGCGCAATCTGCTGGATACACCCTTCCATATTACGCGCCACGTCGCTGAGCAAGGCAAAGCCGAAGGTCTTGCCTGACCCGGTGAGGCTGTGCACCATACGGTACAAGGCTTGAAAGCTCTCTTCATCCCACTTATCCGTGGGCAACTGTTCCCAAGCCTGGTCGATCTGCGCGAGCTTTTCCGGCAATTTCGCGGCATAGTCGGCGCTTATAATTTTCAATTTGACTTGCAGGTCAGCCGGATCAACCATGGCTGCGCCCCCAGATGTCCTGTACTTGGCCCGACAACATCATCGGATCGAATGGCTTGGGAATAACGTCGGCCGCGCCGATTTCCTTGTAACCCGCCACCTCGCTTGGTTGCACCTTGGCCGTCATAAAAATCACCGGCGTAGCAGAAAATTGCGGCAGTTCGCGCAGCTTGCCCAGTGTGGTCGGCCCATCCATACCCGGCATCATCACATCCAGCAAGATAAGTTGCGGCTGAAATGCGGCGATCTTTTCCAGAGCCTCATTGCCGGAGCTGCATATTTCAACCGTAAAACCACCCAGCGTTTCCAGCGCGAGACGTGCTATCGTCTGAATATCCGGCTCGTCCTCCACATATAAAATACGCGTCAGCTTGTCCGCCATGCCTATCCCCTTTTATTGAAACAATTCTCGATTTTGCCCAGCACGCTGGCCGCATTCAGCGGTTTGACAATGAAGCCCGCCGCGCCTTTCCCGATTGATTCCTTGACCTTGTCCATGGTTGCTTCGGCGCTCACCATCATCACCTTTGTCGCCGGGCTGACCTTGCAAATTTCTTCCAGCGCCTGCAAGCCATCCATTTCCGGCATATTGATGTCGAGCAGCACCAGTCCAGGCTTCAAACTCGCGCATAGCGCGATGGCAGTTTTACCATTGGCAGCCTCGCCAAGCACCTGGTAATCGTCGCTATGCAGAATGAGCTTCAACATCTCCCGCATCATGTGGTCATCATCGACCACCAGCACCGAGGGTTTTCTGTTTTTTTCCATATTACTCAGTTCCGTTTAACCCGGATTTTCCATTAGCCCTTGGGCTTTCAAAATCAAGGGGTTGTAGGTCGGGTTTTAACCCGACATGTCGGGCTGAAGCCCGACCGCTCTAATGGAAAATCCGGGTTTAAATTACCCCCGGCAAAGCCGGGGGCTTATTGGGTGAGCCCCTCAAAGGGGCTGATAAAACCGTGAGCCGCCTGAAGGCGGCTGGCTCTCACTCCTTCCCCCTTGCAGGGGGAAGGGACTGGCGTTGATGCCGGAGCATACATAAAGTCAAGTGAAAAGTGTATATGCCGAAAGGTCTATTTTGGGGTTTATTTTTGGGTTACGGTTGCCGGGACTATAAATCGGCTTTTCGGGCGGCGCATCCCCCAAATGAGGTATGTTTTTCGGGTTTATGCCGGAAATCAATTTCGTCATTCCTGCGAAGGCCGGCTCCCTTGAAAGGGAAGGAGCCTAACGCTCCAAGATGTGTGCGTAGATGAGACTGGAAGGTGGAAGGAGAAAATCGGCAGTACCTGAGCAGTTACGGATAGGCGCGGGTGCATTTGAAAGTAGTGGTCAATCAAAGTATGCACAATAATTAACGGTTTTGGGGAGCGCGGGCATCTTGCCCGCAGGTGTTTGCGTGATCCATCGCGTTTTGAGCGGGTGCAAGGCGTGCCGTGCCCCTGCCCTGATTACGATGCGGGCAAGATGCCCGCGCTCCCAGGAGAGGCTGCGACCTTGACCACCACTTTCAAATGCACCCATTTCTGTGCAGCGATGTGACACCCCGCAAACAATACGGTAAGATGTGCCACCTTACCGACTTGGGAGCATGCTGTGGAAACCGTGAAACTCTCGACCAAGGGGCAACTCGTTATCCCCAATGAAATTCGTAAAGCCCATCATCTGACAGTTGGCACCGAATTCGTTGTTTCTTTCGTCGGCGACGAAATTCGCCTTGCTCCATTGCCGATGTTCCCGCGCACTTCAGTCGCTGATACCGCCGGCTTGCTGGCAAAACGCGGCAAGAAGAAATCGAGTGCGGAAAAAACTCGCACAAGCATCAGCAAAATATTGCAAGCACGGGACGCAGCTACCCGCTCATGATCTCGCTCGACGCCAACATTCTTGCGCGCTTCCTGCTCAACGACGATCCGGCGCAATTCAAACAAGCGCGGGACTTGCTGGCGCGTCCCGATGTTTACACAGCACCGCCCACCGTATTACTCGAGCTGGTATGGGTATTGGAATCTTACGACTGCACCCGCGACGAGGTCGTGCAAGCCCTGAAAATGTTGATGGGCTTGCCAAACTTCAAGCCAAAATCGTTCGAGGCAATTTGCTATGCGGTGAATTGGTACGCTGAAGGGATGGATTTCGGCGATGCCATACACCTTGCTTTGAGCGCCGGAGATGACGCCTTTGCCACCTTTGACAAAACCTTGGGAAAAGTAGCGGAACAAAATGGCATCGCTCCGCGGGTGCAGGTGTTAAAACGCTAACCCTTGCCCCTAACGGCATGGATCGCTACACTCTTACCGTTATCGCATCGATATAAAAGAGGTGAAACGATGGCAGCCACTGCAACCCTATCCAGTAAATATCAAATTTCTGTCCCCAAAGCCATTCGCGACGACCTGCATTGGAAAGCGGTGCAGGAATTTGTTTTTATTCCCAAGGGCAAGGGTATGCTGCTCATGCCGGTTTCCGATCTGGAGCAACTTGCTGGTATCGCCAAGGGGGCCGGAACCGGGAACTATCGTGACCGGGAAATCGTTTCTGATGCGCGTCGTCGATACCTCGGTCTGGATCGAGTGGCTGGTCGCCAGCACGCTGTGCAAGCGGCTGGCGCGGGAGATTCCTGAAAATACCCAATGTGTTGTGCCCGCCATCGTGCAGTTGGAGCTGGCAAAATGGCTTACGCGGGAAATTGGCGAAGACACGGCCGATCAGATGATCGCCTATACGCAAAAATGTGTGGTGGTGCCGCTCGACACGCGTGTTGCGCTACACGCCGCCGAGCTGCATCGCCAATACAAACTGGCGACGGCAGATGCTGTGGTGTATGCGACGGCCCGTGAGTTTGATGCCGAGTTGCTGACGTGTGATGCTCATTTCGAAAATCTGCCAAGCGTAATTTTTATCAGGAATGAGGGTAGATAAGGGAGACAGAAATCACAAATGTACCGTTTGGCCATGAACCTCACGATGATGTAGGTCGGGATTCATCCCGACGGGGTTGGGTTATGCGGCGCTCTGTCGGGATGAATCCCGACCTACGAAACCCACCCGGGCTCATAAAAGGTACTTTTACAATTTCTGCATCCCTAAAATGAAAAATCGAGCTTGTCCTTTTCCTATCCTGATTCCGTATTTGCGTGGACACGCGGAGGCAGGCTGTTTGCCGTCACCGTCTCATGCACCCGTTTTCTGCAACAGGGTGAAACGCCATGAGAATCGCACAATCTGAAGCGAAGATAATCAAGGAAGCCGCGAGTGCTGTTTTTGGTGCGCATGTCGCAGTGTGGCTGTTTGGGTCGCGGGCGGACGATGCCAAAAAAGGGGGGGACATCGACCTCTATATCGAGTTGCCGCCGGAAGATTATAGCTATGCGAAAAAAGTGCGTTTCTGGTGTGAGCTGATCCGGTATCTCGGTGACCAGAAAATAGACGTCGTCATCAATAAAGTGGGCGCTTCCCCGTATTTGCCAATTCACGATATTGCAAGAACCAGAGGTGTCAGGTTATGAACGAACTCCATGAAAAAATAAAATCGGCGCTTGCCGAGCAGGACGGGAATTTTATTCACATCCACAACGCGCTGGAGAAGCTCAAGCCGTATCTGCCCATCGTCTCCGCCCATCTGGATGACCGGGATGTTGTCGGGCATATTGACCAGATGATTTTCCGCTTCATGAAAATCCAGGACGGCATGGGGCGACGGCTTATTCCGCTGATCGTCGAGATGATAGAGGCGGATACTTCGGAGATGACTTTTATAGACAAACTCAACCGGCTTGAAAAATTCGGGTTGATTGAGCCGGGCGAATGGAATAGCTACCGAAAAATCCGGAATGATTTGGCACATACTTATCCCGAAGAAAAGGAGGAGTTGGTCGGCGCGATCAATGAGGCTACAGCGATTATTCAAAAGCTCGAAGCGAGTTTTTTGAAAATGCGCCACTTTTGTCAAAAAAAGCTTGTTCTGGTCGCCGGTTGATGATCAAGCACTCTTCGAACTCATGCAAAAGCCGTAGGGCGGATGCAAAGTACGTGTGTCCCGGCACCGGTGAGGCCGCAGGCCGTTATGCTGAGAATGATGACAGCCTGTTCATTTTGGCGGTGATGCACTTGCGACGTGCGCCGAATTATTGGGTTCAACGCACCGCCGATATCGGATGAGATGGGAAAATGAACGGCATTCTGGCTTGGGGAAACCGTGGTTCCTGATTTGTGAAAGGAAAATGTGATGTATCAAACTGTTGAAGCTATCGTCGAACCTACTGGCACCGTGCGTCTGCTCGAAATATTGCAGGTCGATCATCCTTGCCGCGCCTTTGTTACGCTGATGGAGAATCCATGCGCCAGCACAGCGTCGATGTCGACGGACGGTGGCGCAAGCGATGTTTTGAAATTTCTTGAACAAACGCGGCTTCCCGCCACCGAAAAGCTTACGGCACAGGAAATCGATGCACAGATCGAGGATGAACGTCGGGCGTGGGACTGATCGATGGAAATTTACCTTGATGCGTGCATCGCCATCTACCTGGTCGAGGAGCACCGGTCTATGCGCCGCTTGTCGCAGCCAGGCTTCGCAGCGGCGTGGGGCGCATCGCTTATAGCTCATTGGTAGAAATGGAGTGCCTGGTTTTGCCCATGCGCCAACAACGCATCGAACTCGTCAGGCGCTTCCGTGGTTTTTTTGCGCTTAACCACCGCCTTGCCATTGGCGACGAGGTTTTTTGCATTGCGACCGAACTGCGCGCGCGCCACGGGATCAAAACGCCGGACGCCTTGCACCTTGCACCTTGCAACCGCAATGCGCTATGGTTGCTGCGAGTTCTGGACCAACGATGATCGCCTCAATGAGGTGGCGGAAAAAATGGCGATCAACGTACTTGATCAGGCGGCTCCGTGACAAAAATGAAAAAAGGTGACCACTTATTCGGTGGGATGGATAACTTGGAGAGAACAGTGTTTTGCCCCCTATTTCTGCGCCCCCCTATCCGTGGCGGTCAAGCGGAGGTTATTGCCATTGCGCATGAAAGCCGGCGACTGCACTATTGGCGAAACAGGTTGGGCGCAAAGTGAATTTGATGCCTGCCGAAACCTACACGGTGCAGGATTACCTGCAATGGGAAGGCGATTGGGAACTGATACACGGCCAGCCGGTGGCGATGGCACCGTCGCCTGCCATTGGGCATCAGGCGGCGAGTTTCGCCATCTCTTATCAGTTTGGAGAACGCCTTGATGATTGCCCAAACTGCCAAGCATTTTTTGGAATTGATGTTGAATTTTCCGAGACTACTGTAGTGCGGCCAGATGTGCTGGTGATCTGCTATCAACCGGAAGGCGAGCGGCTGACACGAGCTCCCTCTCTGATATTCGAAGTCATCTCACCCAAGACCGCTCGGCGTGACGAAATCATCAAATTTGACCTCTATCGCACAGAGGGCGTCATGCATTACGTGCTTATCTATCCGGGCTCAAAGAAGGCCAAGGTCTACCGGCTGATCGAAGGCGAATACCGCAAGGTCGGGGATTTCATGATGAAAAACATTGCTTCGAACTTCCCGGATGCGCCATTGATTTCGATTTTTCTCGCATCTGGAAGAGAGAAAGGTGTGGCGGCATGAAAGTGCTAAGGGAGACAGAAATCACAAACGTACCGTTTGGTCATGAACCTCACGATGATGTAGGTCGGGATTCATCCCGACGGGGTTGGGTTATGCGGCGCTCTGTTGGGATGAATCCCGACCTACGAAAACCACCCACGGTTCATAAAAGGTACTTTTACAATTTCTGCATCCCTAAATCGATGGAGCATGCACCTATTGATTTGCGACCGGCCTTTTCGAAATAATCGGCGCACTTCACAAGCCCATTGCTGGATTGAGGCTCGTGGGCAAGAGGCTGCTGGATTTTGCGGCTGATCAGGAATACCGGCTGAGACGAAAAATAACATGAAAAAACCGTGGTTCCATTTTACCGAAAAGCGAGGCCCCTTTTGCTTTATTTGGTGTACTGCAACTTTTAACGTGGAGGATTGAGAAATGAATACACATGTGGAAGATGTGCTGGAAATGGCCAGGACGTGGCCGACCAAGGATCAGGCCGAGTTGCTGGATGCGCTGTTTGGTTTGGTCAGCCCGACCGGTAGCGAGCTGGAGGCGCAGTGGGTCAGTGAATGTGGGAATCGCTGTGCCGCCATTGACAGCGGTGAAATGCCGTTGATCGCCGCCGACCTGGTAATGGCCAAATACCGCAGTTGATGGATATTTATTTTTCACCGGCAGCACAACTCGAATTGGACGAGGCGTTTGCTTATCTGGAAGGCGATAAAACGGGCTTCGGTTACCGCTTTACCGCCGACGTGGATGAGGCGCTTCGCCGAATTCAGATGTACCCGCTGGCATGGCATCCTCTGGGGCACAATTTGCGGCGCTGCCACTTGAAGCATTTCCGCTATGGCGTGATTTACCGTATCCGTGGCGGTCAAGCGGAAGTTATTGCCATTGCGCATGACAGCCAGCGGCTGCACTATTGGCGAAACAGGTTGGGCGCAAAGTGAATTCGACACATGCCGAAAAGCGAGCCTGGCCTCTTTTGCTTGGCCCCTTTTGCTACTAATCTGCGCTTCCCTAAGCCGGACGAGCTGGAACCGTGCGACACGAAGTTGCTTGTAGAAGTTGTCCCCACTTTAACAGGAGGGAACCACCAGTGTCACCTGGTGAATCTAGGGGTCTGAATCAAGAGCGACTCTGACAACGTAACGAAGCGCCGCAAGGTGCGGGGTATCAATCGCGAGAGGCGTACCCTTCTGGCAACCACAAGCCGGATGAGTGCCAGATAATCGGTATGGTGAAAACATTTGAATCTGCGTTAAAGATCGTCACTCGTAACAAGCGGAAGTGGTTTTGTTTTAATTTTTTTTTTTTACGCTTGAACCAAAATGGTAAAGGAGGTGGGAATTGCGTCTAGTTCCTGCGCGTTCGTGACCCAAACCCCTCCCGGTCGATAGCAGGCACCTAACCCGATGTACTTTTGCAAGCGGAACGTGGAAACCCCGTACCGCTCCCTTCGGGGACAGCAGGCCGCAAGGCCTGTCTATGGTGGTGCGGGAACAGGATCGAGGAAGAAGCGAAAGCCGCCCTGTAACGGGGCGGATAGGGGTTGAAACATCATCCCACGCAAAAGCGGGCAGACTTTCTTATGGTCTCTCTTCACAAGAGAGTTTTTAGAACCATCCAAACGGAGGGAAAGCAAATGGACGCTGCAACATGGGCGTGTGCATCTTCCGGCGTGACGTGGGACGGCATCAGTTGGGCCGATGTTCAACGTCAGGTAAGACGGCTGCAAGCGCGTATTGTGAAGGCAACACAGGCTGGTTGCCACAACAAGGTGAAAGCCTTGCAATGGCTGCTGACCCACTCGTTCAGCGGCAAAGCATTAGCCGTCAAGCGGGTGACTGAAAACAAAGGCAAGAACACCACCGGTGTGGACAAGATCACATGGACAACACCGGAAGCAAAGAACAACGCGATAGCGTCGATGAAGAGGCGGGGCTACTCGCCTCTACCGCTCAAGAGGGTGTTAATCCCGAAGAAGAATGGCAAGACGAGGCCGCTCGGCATACCCGTAATGAAGTGCCGCGCCATGCAAGCGTTACATCTGCTGGCGTTGGAACCCGTTGCGGAAACCACCTCCGACCCGAATTCCTACGGGTTCAGGCCGGAACGCCAGACCGCCGATGCGGGGGAGCAATGTTTCAATTCCCTCGCCAGAAAAACAAGTGCGGGATGGGTGCTGGAGGCCGACATCAAAGGCTGTTTCGACAATATTAGCCACTGCTGGATGATCGCCAATATCCCGACGGACAAAGCGGTGTTAAAGAAGTGGCTCAAGGCGGGTTTCGTGTATCAAAACGAACGCTTCCCCACAGAGGCCGGCACCCCGCAAGGGGGCATCATAAGCCCGGTTCTGGCAAACATGACGCTCGACGGTCTCGAAGCGATGCTGGCGGAAAAATTCCCGAAGGCAACGCAGAGAGGGCTGAAAATGCACATGGTGCGTTACGCGGACGACTTCATTATTACCGGCAACTCGAAAGAATGGCTGGAACAAGAGGTCAAGCCCGCAGTGGTTGAATTTCTGGCGGAACGCGGGCTAGTCCTGTCGCCGGAAAAAACCAAGATAACGCACATCGGGGATGGGTTTGATTTCCTCGGATGGAACATCCGCAAATACAACGGCAAGCTGCTGATGAAGCCGTCGAAAGCGAACGTCAAGGCACACCTTGATAAAATCCGTGAAGTCATCAAGGCCAACAAGACGGCTAAACAGGCAAATCTGATAAGGCTGCTCAATCCCGTGTTACGGGGATGGGCGAATTACCACTGCCACATAGTCTCCAAGGAAACCTTTGCTCGGGTTGACCATGAAATATGCTCAATGCTGTGGCGATGGGCGGCAAGAAGACACCCCGACAAAGGAGCCGGATGGGTTAAGGGAAAATACTTCCAAACCCGAGGTTCCAGAAATTGGGTATTTGCCGCAACAGAAAACAAAGAAGATGGAACGCAAAAAGATATTGTTTTGCTGAAAGAATCGGATACGCCGATAAAGCGGCATGTCAAAATCAAAGCCAACGCCAATCCGCACGACTCGAAATGGCAACCGTATTTCGAGTCCCGCTGGTTCAAGAAAATGCTAGCCTCGGCGAAAGGGCCCGGGAAATTTTACCGGGTCTGGCGTGGGCAAGATGGTTTATGTTCTGCCTGTCAGCATCCAATCACAAAGCAAACCCCATGGCGTGTTTGTCATGTGGTAAAAAAGAACGATGGCGGGTCGGACGCAGCAAGCAATCTTTATATGCACCATCTCAATTGCCATGTATAACCAAGTACGCCGATATGCAGTTGTGAAGCCGGGTGTCGAAAGGTACCTTTGCAGAGGCTTGAGCCGGATGAGGGGAAACTCTCAAGTCCGGTTCTTAGGGGGCTGGGCGCGGGTAACCGCGCTTGGCTACCCGACAAA
>JAUYJO010000056.1 GCA_030700315.1 Gallionella sp. | reverse complement strand
CCCGGCAAGATCGGAACGTGGTTTCCATGCCCCAGGCTTAAGCCTGGGGTACAAACCCGAGGGTATTCAGCACCTGTCGCCACGAGAAGTGAGATGGATCGATCCATGGCGATACACACGAGATTGATGAGGAGTTCCTTTCGGGTCTTACAACGTGAGAGGAGCGTCAAACGAATGGCGATACCGCATTGTTAAGGGTGCGGTATGGAACTGCCTTGGATGGAGGATAACATGGATCGCGTTCTAGTCTTTGATACCACGCTTCGGGACGGAGAGCAGTCCCCGGGGGCCACGATGAACATCGAAGAGAAGCTGGAGATCGCCCGGCAGCTCGACCGACTGGGCGTGGACATCATTGAGGCCGGCTTCCCGATAAGCTCCCCCGGCGATCATGAGGCGGTCCGCCTCATATCGGAGGAGCTTCGCCGGCCGGCCATCTGCGCTCTCACTCATGCCCAGAAAGAGGCTATCGACCGGGCATGGGACGCGGTCAAAGGCGCGGCCCGGCCACGCCTCCATGTCTTCCTCTCCAGCTCGGACATCCACCTGGCATACCAGTTGCGCAAAGGACGAGAAGAGGTCCTGGAGCAGGCGCGAGAAGCGGTCGCCCTGGCCAAGAGCTACTGCGAGGATATCGAATTCTCGCCCATGGACTCTACCCGGTCGGAGCCCAAGTTCGTCTACCAGATACTGCAGGCGGTGATCGAGGCAGGGGCCACCACCGTCAACCTGCCGGACACGGTTGGCTACACCACGCCGGAGGAGTACGCCAGCTTCCTCAAGGGTATCCTGGCGAATGTGCCCAACATCGGAAAGGCGATCATCAGCGTCCACTGCCACGATGACCTGGGCTTGGCCGTGGCCAATTCCCTGGCTGGGGTGCAGGCAGGCGCTCGCCAGGTGGAGTGCACCATCAACGGCATTGGCGAGCGGGCCGGCAACGCCTCCATGGAGGAGTTCGTCATGGCCCTGCGCACCCGCAAGGACTTCTACAACCTGGAGACAGGGATCGATACCAGGCAGATTCACTCGGCCAGCCGGCTGGTGAGCGACCTGACAGGGATCGTCGTGCAACCCAACAAGGCCATCGTGGGCGCCAACGCCTTCGCCCACGAATCGGGCATCCACCAGGACGGTGTGCTCAAGGAACGCCTTACATATGAGATCATGGACGCCGCCTCCATTGGCCTGACGTCGAACAAGCTGGTCATGGGCAAGCATAGTGGACGCCATGCCTTTAAGAAACATCTGGATGACCTGGGCTATCAACTGGACGACGAAAAGTTGGCCCGCGCCTTCCTTGCCTTCAAGCAGTTGGCCGACAAGAAGAAGGACGTAACCGAGCGGGACATCGAGGCCCTCATGGCAGACGAGATACGGACCGCTCACGAGACCTACCATCTGGAGCTGGTTCAGGTGTCGTGTGGCGACCATAATTTGCCCACTGCCACGGTGAAGCTGCTGGACCCCCAGGGCGAGACCCTGGCCGACGCCGCCCTGGGAACGGGACCGGTAGACGCCGTCTACAGGGCCATCAACCGGCTGGTGGGGGTGCCCAACAACCTCATTGAATTCAGCGTCAAGAGCGTAACCGAGGGCATCGATGCCATGGGAGAGGTGACCATCCGCATCGAAAGCGGGGGCCACGTCTATATCGGCCGGGGCGCCAGCACCGATATCATCGTCGCCAGCGCCAAGGCATACGTGAACGCCCTGAACAAACTGGTAGCCGTGCGTGGCACGGTTCAGGCCTCTACTTAGAGAAGCTGAAGAAAGGACACGCCTTCGATGACCCTAGCCGAGAAGATACTGGCAGCCCATTGCGGCCGGGACCGGGTGGAGCCGGGCGAGCTGATAAATGCCCGAGTAGACATCGTCTTGGCCAACGACATAACCGCCCCCATCGCAATACAGGAATTTCGGCGCATTGGGATCGAGCACGTATTTGATCCCAAGCGGGTGGTTTTCGTCCCCGACCATTTCGTGCCAAACAAGGATATCAAGGCCGCGGAGCAGGCCAAGATATTGCGTGATTTCGCCCATGAGCAGGGCATCGTCTACTTCGAAGTGGGAGAGATGGGCATCGAGCATATCCTCCTGCCGGAGCTGGGACTGGTCGTACCCGGCGATGTGATAGTAGGCGCCGACTCCCATACCTGCACCTACGGGGCGCTGGGCGCCTTCGCCACGGGGATGGGGTCGACGGACATCGCCTCCGCCATGGCCACCGGGGACATCTGGATGAAGGTCCCGCCCTCGATGAAGTTCGTCTACCACGGAATCCTGGGGCCCTGGGTCACCGGCAAGGACCTGATACTCCACACCATCGGAGAGATCGGGGTAGATGGGGCGCTTTACGCCTCCATGGAGTTCACGGGTGAGGCTATAGACTCGATGTCCATGGACGGACGATTCACCATGGCCAACATGGCCGTCGAGGCGGGAGCCAAGGCGGGCCTCTTCGATGTAGATGACAAGACATTGGCCTACGTGACGGGCCGGGCTCGCCGAGACTTCCGCGCCTACCATGCCGATCTCGATGCCCGGTATGCCCAGATCTGGGAGTGGGAGGTCTCCGAACTGGAGCCGCAGGTGGCCTTCCCTCACCTCCCCAGCAATACCCGGCCCCTGAGCCAGGTGGGCAACGTCACGATAGACCAGGCGGTCATCGGGAGTTGCACTAACGGGCGGATCGGGGACCTGCGTCAGGCTGCGGGGGTCATGAATGGGAGGCGGGTGCATCCCAATGTGCGCTGCATAATTTTGCCAGGCACCCAGGACATCTACCTGCAGGCAATCGCCGAGGGACTGGTCCAGACCCTGGTTCGAGCAGGCTGCGCGGTGAGCACGCCCACCTGCGGTCCCTGCCTGGGTGGCTATATGGGAGTTCTGGCGGCCGGAGAGCGAGCAATCTCCACCACCAACCGCAATTTCGTAGGACGCATGGGCCATCCGAAGAGCGAGGTCTACCTGGCCAACCCAGCGGTAGCCGCGGCCAGCGCGATTCTGGGAAGAATCGGCGGGCCGGACGAGCTCTAGGGCCTTGACAATGGCTACATCATTAGTGTAGTATAGTGATGTAACAAGAGTGAGGGGGGTATGGCCATGTACAAGCGCCGAGGTGTAAGAGGAGACAGGCTGGAGCGGACGCAAATCAGCCTCTCCAAGGAGGAGCGAGA
>JAUYJO010000095.1 GCA_030700315.1 Gallionella sp. | reverse complement strand
GCTTCTTCCGCTCTATCCGCGAATCTTCCAACCCAGAAAAATGCTCTATAAAACTGATGGTCATCTGGCTTTCCTCGCAAAAAGCATAAAGATGCCAGATTAGCCAATTGTTTGTAAATGATTTTTAATGCGTTTGCCCTGAGGGGAATATGGACGCGGTGATGTCTGATGCGCTTGTTTTGTTCGGAGCTACGGGAGACCTTGCTTATAAAAAGATTTACCCTGCATTGTATGGATTGGTCAGGCGCGGCCAATTCGACATTGCTCTGATTTGCGTCGCGCGTAGCGGATGGGATGTGGAGCGCATGCGCGCCCGCATCCGCGACAGCCTTGAGAATCACGGCAGCATTGACGAAGCGGCATTCGCCAAGCTATCCGGCATGCTGCGTTATGTGGATGGCGATTACCAGGATGCGGCCACCTTCGGAAGGCTATGCGAGGCTCTGGGTGATGCGCAGAAGCCGGTTTTTTACCTTGCGATACCGCCTAGCATGTTCCCCCCGGTTGTGGAAAGCATCAGCAAGCTTAAGTGTGCCGCTGGTGGCCGCATCGTGGTGGAAAAACCGTTCGGGCGCGACCTTGCCTCGGCGCAATCTCTCAATCGAACACTGCACAAATATTTTGACGAAGCGGCGATCTTTCGCATCGACCATTATTTGGGCAAAGAAGCCGTGCAAAACCTGATGTATTTCCGTTTTTCCAACACATTTCTCGAGCCGATCTGGAATCGCAATTACGTGAAAAGTGTGCAGATCACTATGGCGGAGAACTTCGGGGTTGAGGGGCGCGGAAGGTTTTACGAGGAGGTCGGTGCGGTGCGCGATGTCGTGCAGAACCACTTGTTGCAGGTGATCGCAATCCTGGCGATGGAGCCACCGGTCGGTGCGGGAAGCGAGCCATTGCGTGACGAGAAGGCCAAGGTATTTCGGGGGATACGCCCGCTTACCGGACACAGCCTGGTGCGAGGCCAGTATCGCGGCTATCGCAATGAACCCGGCGTGGCTGCGGACTCGCAGGTGGAAACCTTTGCTGCGATGCAAATTCACCTGGATTCGTGGCGCTGGGAAGGTGTGCCATTTTATATACGCACCGGCAAGCATCTGCCGATCACGGCAACCGAAATACTGGTGACATTACGCCATCCGCCGCAGAAAGTATTTGTTGATGTCGCCTTGGAGCCAGCCAACTATGTGCGCTTCCGGCTCGGCCCGGATCAGGTTGCCATTGCGCTTGGGGCAAATGTGAAAATGCCGGGTACTTCCATGGCGGGTGATAGAGTAGAGCTTCACGTTTGCAAGGTCAAAGGCGATGAAATGGATGCCTACGAGCGCCTGATCGGTGACGCCATAAAAGGCGATGCCACCCTGTTTGCCCGCCAGGACAGTGTCGAATTGGCTTGGCATATTGTCGATACCATTCTCGGCATGGAGACGCCAGTCTATGAGTATGAAGCGGGTAGCTGGGGGCCCATCGAGGCAAATATGATGATTGCTGGTGTTGGCGGTTGGCATAGCCCAAAACGTGAAGCTTGAGCAACGGCAACCATCAAGAGCAAACTCCTCCCAACCCCCCCTTGTCAGGGGAGGAGCTACACTGGCCCTTCCACTGACGAATAGCCATCAAACAGCGCCATCATCCTGCCAGCCTTGGGTTGGCCCGGATTTACTGAATTTCAACCTTACTGGATTTCAACCAAGGTTTCGTCCGGCGCGACGCTGTCACCTTTTTTGACATGGACGCTGATGACAACGCCGTCGATAGGTGCCTGGATTTCGTTTTCCATTTTCATGGCCTCGATGACCAGTACGCCATCGCCGGCTTCGACCTTGTCCCCGACCTTGACTTTGACGTCGACGATAGTGCCGGGCATGGCGGTCGCCACGCAGCCTTCATGGGAAGGACGCGGGCGCCCGGCACCCGATGCGGGCGCGGCAGCTTTTTTCTTGCCGTTGCTCTTGCCGTCGGTAACCTCGATTTCATTCAGGGTTTCGACGATGACTTCTTCCGAAATACCATCGACGGAGACATAGAATGGCCGCTCGGTTTCCCCGCGATGTCCGCTGCCGGTGAGTTTGATATGGAAGGTCTCGCCGTGCAGCGTCACCTTGAACTCGTTGGGCGCATAACGCTCTGAGGTTGCTGCTGCGGCTTCCTTGGACAGCAACGGCTCGGGTGCGAGCGTGTTGGCGTTGCGCTCTTGCAGGAAAGTGATGGCCAGATCCGGGAACATGGCGTAGGTGAGCACGTCTTCCTCGCTCTTGGCCAGGTTTTCGCACTTGATCTTGAGCTTGTTCATCTCGTCTTCGAGCAAGTCGGCGGGGCGGCAGGTCACGACTTCCGCATCGCCGACCGCAAGTTTCTTGACTTGCTCGTTGACTTTACCCGGTGCCTTGCCGTAGTGGCCGAGCAGGTAGTTCTTGACTTCGTTGGTGACCGATTTGTAGCGCCCGCCGGTCAGCACGTTCAGCACAGCCTGTGTGCCGACGATCTGCGAGGTCGGCGTGACCAGCGGCGGGTAGCCGAGGTCTTCGCGCACCCGGGGGATTTCGGCCAGCACTTCGTTCATGCGGTTGAGCGCGCTCGATTCCTTGAGCTGGTTGGACAGGTTGGAAATCATGCCACCCGGCACCTGGTTGACCAGCACGCGCGTGTCCACGCCGGTAAAGGCGCTTTCGTACTGCCAGTATTTCTGGCGCACTTCGTAGAAATAGGCGGTCAATTCCTGTATTGCCACCAGATCGAGGCCGGTGTCGTAGGGTGTGCCTTGCAGCGCGGCAACGATGCTCTCGGTCGAGGAATGGCTGGCACCCTCGCCGAACGAGGAATTGCAGGTGTCCAGCATTGTGGCACCCGCTTCCACGGCCTTGAGAAAACACATGCCGGACAGGCCGGAGGTGGCGTGGCTGTGCAGGTGGATCGGCAGGCTGACGGCGGCGCGCAGCGCACTGACCAGCTCGGTGGTGGCGTAAGGCGTGAGCAGGCCGGCCATATCTTTGATGCAAAGAGTATCGCAGCCCATAGCTTCCAGTTCGCGCGCCAGTTCGACGAACTGGGGGATGCCGTGTACCGGGCTGGTGGTGTAGCTGATGCAGCCTTCGGCATGTTTGCCGGATTTCTTTACCGCTTCGACGGATACGCGCACATTGCGCAAGTCGTTCATCGCATCGAAAATGCGGAACACGTCGATGCCGTTGTCCGCCGACTTGCCGACAAATGCGCGCACCACGTCATCGGAATAATGGCGGTAGCCGAGCAGGTTCTGGCCGCGCAACAGCATCTGGATGCGGCTGTTCGGCAATGCCCTGCGCAGTTTCCTGAGGCGTTCCCACGGGTCTTCTCTCAAGAAGCGCACGCAGGAGTCGAAGGTTGCGCCGCCCCAGGCTTCTACCGACCAGAAGCCGATGCTGTCGAGCTTGGAACAGATGGGCAGCATGTCGTCGGTGCGCATGCGCGTCGCGATGATTGATTGATGGCCGTCACGCAGGACCAGTTCGGAAATAAGGGTTTTTGCCATGTCGTTATCTTGATCTTAAGGTTGAAATTAACGGGCATGGCAAATGTGCCGCCCAAGATAATGGGCTTGTTATGCCCGTTTCCCTCTCCCCATCCCTCTCCCAAAGGGCGAGGGAGACAAGGTTCCGCTTCGCGAGTTTCATGCTATATGCCTTCGTGTGCGGCGATGGCGGCTGAAATGGCGGCAGCCCTCAGTTCCGGCGGAATTTTTGTGGTGTAATTGATCAGTTCCGGATGGGACTCCACAAACCCGGTGTTGAAGTTCGCGTTCCTGAAATCCGGGTGCTTGAGTATTTCCTGGTAATACGGGATGGTCGTCTTGACACCGAAGATCGCCATGTCCTTGAGCGTGCGGCGACCGCGTTCGATGACGCCTTCCCAGGTGAGCGCCCAGACGGTGAGCTTGGCGCACATCGAGTCGAAATAGGGCGGGATCACGTAACCGCTGTACATGGCGGCGTCGATGCGCACACCGGGACCGCCAGGCGCATAGTAGCGGGTGATTTTGCCGAAGCTCGGCAAAAAGCCGTTTTTCGGGTCTTCCGCGTTGATGCGGAACTCCATGGCGTAGCCACGGAAGCGGACGTCTTCCTGTTTATATTGCAATTCAAAACCGTCGGCGATGCGGATCTGTTCCTGCACGATGTCGATGCCGGTGATGGTCTCCGTCACGGTGTGCTCGACCTGGATGCGGGTGTTCATTTCCATGAAATAGAAATTGTCGTCCCGGTCGAGCAGGAATTCGACGGTGCCCGCATTCTCGTAGCCGACGGCGCGGGCGGCCTTGACGGCCAGGCTGCCGATGTATTCGCGTTGTTCTGGTGTGATCTGCGGCGAGGGAGCGATCTCGATCAGTTTCTGGTTGCGGCGCTGGATGGAGCAATCGCGCTCGAACAGATGGATCACATTGCCATGGCTGTCGCCCAGCACCTGCACTTCGATGTGCCTCGGGTTGACCACGCATTTTTCCAGGAAAACTTCCGGCTGGCCAAATGCCTTGCTGGCTTCCGAAATCACCCGCTCATAGTTGCCGATCAGGTCTTTGTCGCTGTCGCAACGGCGAATGCCGCGCCCGCCGCCGCCATTGGTGGCCTTGAGCATCACCGGATAGCCGATTTTGTTCGCCAGCAGGAGCGCCTCTTCAACGTCGGCGAGGTTGCCGTCGCTGCCCGGCACACAGGGGATGCCGGCGGTGATCATGGCGTTGCGCGCCAGAACCTTGTCGCCCATCTGGCGGATGACGTCCGCGTCCGGCCCGATGAATTTGATGTCGCGGCGCGCGCAAATTTCCGCCAGCTCCGGGTTCTCCGCAAGGAAACCATAGCCCGGATGCAGTGCATCGCACCCCGAAGTAACGGCTATATTGACGATGTTGTGGGCGTTAAGATAGCCGGCGACCGGCTCGGAGCCGATGTGGTAGGCCTCATCCGCTTTTTTGACGTGCAGCGCATGACGGTCGGCATCCGTGTAGATGGCGACCGACTTGATGCCCATTTCCGAGCAGGCGCGCACAATGCGCACCGCAATTTCACCACGGTTGGCGACGAGTATTTTTGTAATCACAAATTATCCTGAATCCGGCTAAATGCGGGTATTTGGCCAGGTGATAGTTGGGTTAGTACGTTATCTGCCCGGCGGGTTACAGCCAAGCACGAGCCTTACATTATAGCGGCATCATCCAGCTGTGCTCAATGGTAATTCTGTTAGTACACAGATTGGGCAAAGCGCAGTGTGCGCAAACGGCGTAGTTTGAAGCATTTGATGGCCTCCTGTCGTGCTTCAGCCATGCCGCGCTGTTAATCGAGAAAGGCGCGGATGCGGTTGACCATCTGGTCGAACATGGATTGGTGGTGCTCGTCAGCATGGTGGTTGTCGGCCAGTTTAGCTGCGCTCTTGGCTTGGCGCTCGGCCAGCACTTCACCGAGATAAACGGCCAGTTCTGGACGGCCTCGCATCAAGTAGATCATGGCATCGCGCGAAATTTCCGCGACCGTCGAGTCGACCACCGGCACGATGCTGGCCGAGCGGGGATCGCCGAGCAGGAGGGATCTTTCACCAAAGAATTCGCCCGGATGGATGCGTGCGACCGTAGTTTCCAGATGGCCGTCTTTTGCAATACGCACCTCCAGCAGACCATCGCGGAGGATGAACAGGGAGCTTCCCGGGTCGCCCTGACGCAGCAGCGGAGTTCCCCCGGTGATCAGCCTGTTCTGGGTCATGGCCGTAAGCTGGCGCAATTCATCTGCCGTCAGCGCGGCAAAAATCGAAACGCGCTGAACCAGCGGATCGATACCTCTCATCTCTTCGGCTTCGTTCGGGCTCGACGGTTTATAGCGCAAATCGAGAATCGGCACGGGTATTTCGATTCCTACGTAATGCAGGTTGCGCAGGATATTCTGGTGTACCTTGTAGTGAAATACCGGCACACGCCCCGCGTTTGGGCACCAGTACAGGAGGCTCCATAGCACCCCGCGATCAGTATAGTCGACAATGCTGACGATGGATTTGCGGGGGATAGCGGCAATTTCTTCTACTTGATTGGCGGCGCCCAGCAAAATACGTTCGCCCTGATGGGTGGTGACATTATAGGGCAAGGTAACCTGTATTTCGTCGCGAAAAAACTGCTCGGGGCGGGAATAAACCTTGACCTGATGGCTAAGGAATTCACTGTTAGGCACGATAAAGATGATTTCATCTGCCGTTTCCAAGTGGACGGCTCGCCAATTCATTTCGGTGATACGACCGATTTCGCGCGGCTTGTCGCCCATCTTTATCCAGTCACCCTGCTTGAACGGCTGCTGAAAGGCCAGCACGATGCCGGCGAATGCATCGAAAATAGGTTTTTGCAGCGCAAATCCGATCAACCCCAGGGCTACGGTGGAAGCTGTCATGACATGCAGCAGCGATTGCCCGAGCACCAGGCTGAATACCGCACAAGCTGTCAAGTACCAGATGATGAACGCAACGATATCGCGCAGAAAAGGCGGGGCGATGTAATTGCGGGTCCGCATCAGTTTCCCCCAAACCAGCACGTCGATCAGACGGATCAACAAAAATGCGTAGCTTGAATACAGCAAGATTGTCACTACATAAGACAGCTGTAGCGCGATGTCTGTATTGGCAATAAAGGCAGCGGTATTGGTTGCGTGCTGAAGGAAGAATGCTCCGATGACGAAAATAAAAGGAGTGAAAAGCGGCTTTAACGTCAGGCTGTATTTTTTTGAATGATGCGGCATCGGCACTATCCTGTTAAATGGGTCTGTTAATTGGGCCTGTTAAATGGGGTGGCAGGTAGGCAGTGGTGGGCGGTTCGTAGTCCAACTCGCAAAAAAACGGATGAGAAGCGAACGCATGGCAATGCCCTGTGCCCTGAAATATCGGTACATGTTGCGTCATTTTCCCGTGAATGTATATAGGCCGAATTACATAGGCATTTCGGCCTAACCATATGTTGGACGAAGCCGCTATCGCGGAGAAATGCCCCCCATCAATTTGACTCAAAGCCATAATTCTCCTCGGCCCCGCAAGGGATTTTTTGCACTTTAGCATGAGGAGAATGTTTATGACACACGAATTCCCACAACCATTTGC
>JAUYJO010000051.1 GCA_030700315.1 Gallionella sp. | reverse complement strand
AGACGCTTGAATTTAGATGAATTAGCCATCGCGACATCATGCCAGAATTACAACCGCCTACAGATGAGCATTTGCCAATAAGGATAAGGGGTTTAAGCATGCGACATACCAGTTTTTTGCCCATTAAAACGCGATGAACCCTATTTCCAAAAACAATCCGTGCCAGCAATGTGTTTGACTATCTAAGACCTGCCAAGGCTGCTCGTGACAATTATATTGTTACTAATTTTTTCTGGGATGACGAGTTACTTCAGAATACTGAGGATCAGGATTTGCCGATTTTGCTGGATGAATTAACCAAGCGTGGCGCTGATTTTCTTCGCCAGTCAGCAGTCCAGAATTTATTCGGCATGGCAGGTCAGCTTCTAGTGCGGGGGCTGCAAATTTTCGGCCACACAATATCCGATGACCACTTGTACAACTGGCTCTCGCTAGGTCTTGATGAATATACAAGTAGCAATCTGGAAGAGAAGCATCAACAACAAATTCGCGTATGGCTTAAAGGCCAGCCCGAACGTTACCTTTGTTTGCTGAGAGTAGGATTAAACCGGATAGCCGACCCTGAAAAAATAAACCACGAGTTTCATGATGTACTCGCGAGACTCTACAACGCAGACACCCCTGAAAACCTTGGCCTGTGGTGGCTGGATCAAGCACTGGCTGCCACGGATTCCAAGCTGAGAGATTATTTTTTCCGGGAAGCATTCTGGGCCTTAAAGAATGGCCGAGGCCAGCAAGGATTGTCGTTAAAGTTCTTTGAAGATTGGGCTCGCCAACACACGGAATTTCAAAGCACCTATCAGGAATTAACCAGCGATGAAATTCCAGAGTGGCAGCTCAGGCACGAGCAATCAAAAAAAGAACGTGAAATTAAGCGCGAAGAGGAAAAGTCAGCGCGTCTTGCCTATTTCCGGGAACACCTGACAGCTATTCAGAACGGTAGCGCATATCCGCAGGTATTTAATCATTTGGCCAACGCATACTTTGAACGCAATGGGCAAATCAACGCAAAGACCGGCCTCGAACGACTAGCGGAACTTCTTGTTGACGATGAAATATTGATAAGGGCCGCAAGGAGCGGGCTGCGCAAAATACTCGACTGGCCTGATTTGCCGCAATCATCTGAAATTTTTGCCTTGGCCGCAAAGCAGCGTGAACATTACATTCGCCTGCCTTTCCTCACCTGCATGGGCGAGCTTTACCGGGAAAATCCCGCCATGCTCGACACGCTAGGTGACGACCTGGCGGCTAAAGCATTGGCCTTTTGGTACACCTATGGCGCGGGCAGCGATCCTGCCTGGGTGAAACCGCTGAGCGGCGCACGTCCCGCACTGGCCGCTAAGGTATTCATCGAATACGTGAGCGCAATGCTGGCTGCGAAAGAGCAGCATATTCATGGGGTCTATCAGTTGGCGCACGACCCCGAATATCATGAAATCGCCAAGCTTGCCGCAATTCCTTTACTGGAAATCTATCCTGTCCGGGCGAACAAGCAACAGGCTTCGACTCTGGAGCACCTGCTTAAGGCGGCAATTAGACATGGCGACAAAGACAAGCTGCTCGCACTGATTGCTGAAAAGCTATCACTCAAGAGTTTGGATATTGCCCAGCGTGTGTATTGGCTTGCCACCGGATTGGTTGTGGCTCCTGCACGGTATGAATCCATGGTCAGGAAATATGTGAGCGGCAATGTCGCGCGCATTAACCACCTTTCAAGATTCCTATACAGCGGCTTTCATTCTTCACAGCCCAGCCTTCTCTTGCCACCCAGCACAATTGGTTTGATTGTTGAATTGCTGGCGCCGCGCTGCACGCCACACTGGCCTGAGAATGAAGAAGGATGGGTTACGCGCGCCATGAATGAAGGGGATTATGTCAACTCACTGCTCAAACGGCTGAGCGAGAATCCCGATGCCGAAAGCGCGCAGGTCATCGAGTATTTGCTCGCGCTGCCGCAGTTGAGCGCGTGGCATGAAACGCTGCGCACCGCCCGGCAAACCCAGCAAATCAGCCGTAGGGAAGCTCTGTTCCAGCATCCGAGCGCGACCGGAGTGGCGTTAACTCTGAACAAACTCAAGCCCGCCAATGCCGCCGATTTGGCTGCACTTACTATGGATCACTTAAACAAGCTGTCAGGCGAAATACGCACCAGCAATACTGATAGTTACAAGCGATTCTGGAACGAGGATGGTTACGGCAGGCCAGTTAGCCCAAAGTCTGAAAATAGTTGTCGCGATTACTTGGCCGAGAAGCTTCGGGCGCTGCTATCGCCTCTTGATGTTGAAGTGGAACCGGAAACGCATGAGGCCAACGATAAACGGGCAGATATGGGTTTGTCATGCCACTCGAATGGGAATGCATTCCACTTGCGCATTGAAGTCAAGCTCGATCACAGCCCGGACTTATGGCGAGCAATACATGAACAATTGATCCCGCTCTATACACTAGACCCGAGAACCCAAGGGCGCGGCATCTTTCTGGTGCTTTGGTTTAGTGAAAAAAACATGCCCGCGCCGAGCAGTGGTAAAAAACCAAAAACCGCCATCGAGTTGGCTGCAAGACTAATTGAAACATTGCCCCCTCAGGAACAAAAACTGATTGATATTCTTGTCCTGGATGTTTCAAAGCCGGTTAATTCCCATTGAGCTTTATGCAATTCATGAAAATCACTTGTGCACCTTGGCTATTTCCCGTCACCCGCCAGCTTGAGCGGCCCACTGCCGGAAAAACGGTCGAGGTAGAGGTAAATCACCGGGGTGATGAACAGCGTAATTACCTGCGAGAACAATAATCCCCCGACCACGGCGAGGCCCAGCGGCTGGCGCAGTTCTGCGCCCGCGCCCATGCCAATGGCGATAGGCAGCGCGCCCATCAGCGCCGCCGAGGTGGTCATCATGATCGGGCGGAAGCGCAGCAGGCAGGCGGTGCGGATCGCCTCGCGCGGCGCCATGCCGCCGTTGCGCTGCGCGTCGAGCGCGAAGTCGATCATCATGATGGCGTTTTTCTTGACGATGCCGATCAGCAGCAGGATGCCGATCATGGCGATGACCGAAAGATCCATGTCGAACAGCCACAGCATCAGCAGCGCGCCGACCGCTGCCGAGGGCAGGCCGGACAGGATGGTGAGCGGGTGGATGTAGCTCTCGTACAGCACGCCGAGCAGCACGTAGATCACCAGCAGCGCGGCGGCGATCAGGATGATCTGGCTCGCCTGCGAAGACTCGAACGCCGCCGCGTCGCCGCCGTAGCTGGTGAGTATGCTCGACGGCAGGTCGAGCTCGCGCTTGAACTGTTCGATGCGCCTGGAGGCGTCGCCCAGCGCCGCGTCCGGCGCGAGGTTGAAGGACACCGTCACCGCCGCGAGCTGCCCGGTGTGGTTGATCGCGACCGGCCCCACCTCGCGCTCCACGGTCGCGACGCTGGCCAGCGAAACCAGCGTGCCGTTTTTTGCGCGCACATGGATGTTGTCGAAGGCGCGCTCGTCGGCGCGATCTGCGGCGGCGACCTGCATGATGACCGGGTAGCTGTCGCTGGAGGTGTAGATGGTCGAGACCTGGCGTTCGCCGAAAGCGCTGTAGAGCGCGGAACGGATGTCCGCGATCTGCACGCCCAGCAAGTTGGCCTTGTCGCGGTTGATGTTGAGGCGCGCCTGCAGGCCTTTCAACTGCGCGTCGCTGGTAACGTCGCGGAACAGGGCGTCCGCATTCATGCGCGCCATCAGGCTTTCGGATGCCGCACCCAGTTCCCCGGCGCGCACGCTGCGCATCACGTACTGGTAGCGGCTCTTGCTGAGACGACCGCCCAGCCTGAGGTTCTGGATCGGATTGATGAACACCTTGACGCCGGGGATGGCGCGCGCCTCATGGCGCAGTTCCTCGACCACCTTGTCGATGGGCGGGCGCTCGCCGCGCGGCTTGAGGGTCATGAACAGGCGCGCGCTGTTGCTGTCGCTGGCGTTGACGATCAGCGTTTCGACGGCGGAGTTGGCGCGGATAATCTTGTCCGCTTGTTGCAGCAGGCCGCTCATGGCGGGAAAGGAAATGTCCTCGACCGCTTCCACCGTGACCAGCGCCAGGCCGATATCCTCGTTGGGAAAAAAGCCCTTGGGCAAGGCCGTGAACAGCGCGATGGTGGCGGCGAGGGTGGCGAGCGCGATGCCGAGCACCACGCGGTTGCGGCGCAACGCCAGGTCGAGCGCTCGCTCGTAGGCAGCCAGCAGGCGCGCGAAGCCGCGCTCGAACCATGCGGTCCATTTCAGGCCGCGTTCTGCGGTTTGGTTTGCGGCAGCCTCGTGCGGCTTCAGATAGCGGCTCGCCAGCATCGGCACCAGCGTGAGCGACACCACGGCCGACGCCAGCACGGCGATGCCCACCACGGCGGCGAATTCGTGGAACAGCAAGCCGATCACGCCGGGCATGAAGAAGATCGGTATGAACACCGCGACCAGCGAGACCGAAATCGAGACGATGGTGAAGCTCACTTCTTTCGAGCCTTGCAGCGCGGCTTGCAGCGGCGGCTCGCCCTTTTCGAGATGGCGCACGATGTTCTCCAGCACCACGATGGCGTCGTCCACCACCAGCCCGACCGCGAGGGTGATGGCGAGCAGCGAGATGTTGTCCAGGCTGTAGCCGAAGGCGGCCATCAGC
>JAUYJO010000047.1 GCA_030700315.1 Gallionella sp. | reverse complement strand
GGGGGGTGAAAAAATCTATCAGCATGAATCAGGCCTCGTTCAGTTTTTCACCCGTTCAAGTATGGGGCTGGAGTCGCACCATACTCCTGATGTTCTGGAATTCATATATGCCGAAAGGCCTATTTTACGTAGGGGAGCGGGAAATTTGGTGTCAGTGTTTGTCTAACAGATCATGTGAAGCGCCTGATCTTGAGTAACTACTATTGGCACATTGCTGTCAGTCGCCAGCATCCGCTTTGGGGCAGCTCAACGGCCAGAATGGCGATATTCCAGAGGTTCCAGTGGTTCCATGTGTCGGGCGTGGGACGCTTTGCCCAGCAAGACTTCTACCCACAAATTCTGTCTACTGCCCCGCCGTCGTCATGAACGACAGCTTGCTCACGCCGGCATGTTGCGCAATGGCCATGATCTGCGCCACCCGGCCATAAGGAACAGTTTCGTCGGCGTGGATATGCAACTCGAAATGATCTTTCCCGGCCGCAGATTCGGCGAGCTGTTGCGCCAGCTCCTGGTCGTTCAGGGATATGCTTTCCAGGCTGACATCCCCTTGCGCGTTGATGGTGAGGATTTGCTGCTTGGTATCCATGCGCGTCGCCACGGCGGCCGTTTTGGGCAGGTTGACTTCCAGCGACTGCGACAGCAACGGCGCGGTGACGATGAACACCACCAGCAGCACCAGCATCACGTCCACCAGCGGCGTGACGTTGATCTCGCTCATCATGTCCTGATTGGAATTGTTCTGGAATGCCATTTGATTTCCCCTTCTGGGTTATACCTTGTAATCGTGTTTCGCGGCCAGGCGCATAAAGTCATGCGCAAAATTTTCCAGGTCGGCCACCGACAGGCGCATGCGCCGCAGGTAAAAATTGTAGGCCAGCACGGCCGGCAAGGCGGTGGCAATGCCGATCGCCGTGGCGATCAGCGCTTCGCCGATCGGGCCGGACACCACGTCCAGACTGGCCGAGCCGGTTTTGCTGATGTCCTGCAAGGCGTTCATGATGCCCCATACCGTGCCGAACAGCCCGACAAACGGTGCCGTCGAGCCAATGCTGGCCAGCATCGCCAGGCCGCCTTCGAGTTGCCGTTGCAGGTTTTGCACCGCCTGGCGCAGGCTGCGTTCCAGCCCGTCTTGCGGCGAACCGAGGTGCTTCATGTCGTTGCCCTGTTGTTGCGCGGCGCGCAATTCGGCAAAGCCGGCCTGCGCCAGGTGTGCCTGTTTGCCGGGCATCTCGTCGCTGATGCGCGCCGCCTGCTGCCATTCCTTGGCAGCCCAGAACGATTCGTTGAAGGCGCGGTTGTCCTTGCTGTCGCGCCAGTATTGCCATAGTTTGATGACGATAATCGACCAGGTTATGATGGAAAACAGGATCAGCAAGCCCAGCGTGCCGCCGATAATCGGCGACGATGATATGAGTAAAGTATTCATTCTGTCTCTTTCAAAATAAAAGGAATCGGAACCAAAAACCATTTGGTGACGTTCTGCCCGCCCTGGTGCGCCGCAACAAAGCGCCAGCCGCTCACCGCTTTGATTGCGGCATTATCCAGCACGGCGTGACCGCTGCTCTGTTGCAGTTTGATCTGGCCGGGCAAGCCGCTCGCCAGCACCTCGACATTCAGCACCACCCTGCCCTGCCAGCCCATGCGCCGCGCCGTCATCGGGTAAGGCGGCGGCGGGTTGTTGAGATAAGCCGCCTGGTAATCCGGATCGCGGTCCGGCAGGCTGGGCGGAGCTGGCACTGGCTGAGGAGGCTCGCTGCTAGCCACGGTCGGCTCCGGCGGGCTCGGCTCGGCTACCGGTTCTTCCACCGGTTGAGCATCCGGTACAGGCTGTACTTGCTGCGGTTCAACAGGTTTCGGGATCGGTTTTTTTTCGGGTTTAACCTCGGGCGGTTTGACTTTGGGCTTGGGTTCGGGTGGTACCGGTTCAGGTGGCGGCGGGGTGGGCAGCGTCACGCTTACCAGCATTTCACGCTTCTCCGGCTTGGGCAAATCAGGCCGTGACGCCCAAGACCACACCAGAAAAATATGCGCAAACAGCACCAATGCCACGACCAACAAGCGGTTACGCAATGGCAAATCAGCCGAGTCCGAAATAGCAGGTAGCATCTCGTCGAGCAAGCCTACGGCAACGCGGCGGCATCAGTGCCCATATGTTTTTCGATCCACTGCTCCACTTCTTCCTGTTCAACCTTGCCGCTGACTGCGATCACCTCATTATTTTTTGCGCTGAAAAAATAGGTGCGCGGCAATTCACCCTGCCATTTTTTGTCGATTTCGAAGCGCAGGCGCTCAGTATAACTATCGGAGAATACCCAAGCTTCGGCCTTGCCCAGGGAAAATTTCTCCAGGGTGGCGGAAACCGATGCTTCTTCTTCCGGCGTATCTGTTGAAACCAGCACCATATCGAGCTTGGGGTGCTTCGCAGCCAGTTTTTTGAGCATCTCCAGTTCGACCATGCAATAGCCGCAAGTCAACGACCAGAAATTGAGAATGAAAGGCTTACCCTGCCGGGCGGCCACAATCTTCTGGTAACTGCCGCGGACGAACGGTTTTATTTCCTGCCCTGCCGATGCAGGCGCCGGAGCAAAAGACAAGATGGCGAAACACAACGCCATCAGGAAGCCAAACTGCTTCATTTGATTCCTGCACCGATCTCGATCAGGCGATAGCCTTCATTCTTGGTGTTCCAGGACAGGTAGGCCCGATTATTCTCGCCGATCAGCATCGGCCAGTCGGATATGTCGGAAGTGGCCGCCAATTTTTTTGGCGCAGACCACGACTTTCCGCCGTCAGCGGATTCCATCCCGAGGATGCTGGTGCTTTCCCCGTCGAATTCCTTCCAGGCGAGGTAAACACGGCTGCCCAGACTGAGCACATAGGGGCGCGATGGCTGAGCCTCGATATTGCCGAAACTCAGCGGGCTGGAAAAAGTCTTGCCCTGATCGGCCGAATACGCATAGAACAGGCCGCGCTGCTGCGGCGCATTGCTGAACCAGGCCGCGTGATAGATGCCGTCCCGAGCGATCGAAAGGGACGGCCCATGATGCGGGCACGCGGCAATATTCCAGTTTTCGTTGCTGACCCGCACCGGCGTCATCTTTCCGTCCAGCTTGACCAGCGCATGATCGCGGATATTGTTATCGTAGATGTGGCGCCATGTGACGACAGGATAATCGTCGGTGTCTACGGCCATGGCCGTGCGGCAGCATTCACAGACATGGTCGGCAATTTTGACATTGCGCCGGAAACTCGCTCCTCCGTTGTCCGACAACGCAGAATAAACCGCCGAGCCGTTATATTTTTCCCCTCTTTTTTCCGCCGCGCTCTGCTCGCGCTTATCGAGCCAGGCAATATAAACATGCCCTTTGCCGTTCACCGCCATGGAGTCGAAACGATGGCTGATGATTTCGCGGTTGTCGTTGACGGTAATCGGCGCGGAAAAACTCTTCCCGCCATCGGTCGAGCGGCTGAAGCGGATATCCCCGCTCATGGGTTTCGCCAGCCCCTGAGTATAGGACACGTAAATCATCCCTTTGCGCGCGATAATTTTCGGGCGGTTTTCGCCGTCCCCGAGAAAATTTTCGGGTTCCGCATTGACCTTGACCGGCGCGCTCCGGGTAACGCCACGGTCGTCCGAATAACTGACGTAAAGGTGCTGCCCACGCAAGGCGGCCAGCCACAAGCGCCCGTTCTCATCGAAAGTTGCGCTAACCGCCAGCGACGGCTTGGTGAGGCTCTCTTTCCATTTCTTTTCCCTGTCCACCGGCACGGCGGCAGGAGCCGTCATCTCGGCCTTGCCCTGGCCAGCCTTGTCGTGGCTGGCATGCTCGGCCGCCGATGCCGTACCAGCGGCCAGCATGGCCGCAAGCGGTAGCGCAAAAATCAAGTTATTCATGGTCGCCCTGAAATTCATTTCGGGAATTCTACCTGCCATTCCTGCCGTGCGGGCTAACGATCATGGCGCAGGCCACCAAAAATGATGCAACGTGCTGCGCCATGATCGTTCCCTCACCCCCGTTCCCCCTCTCCCATAGGGGCGAGGGGTACGGTTCGTCGCTGCGCGGATTTCACGCTAAAACTGGAATGCCGCCTCGGCATAGAACGCTCTTCCTTGCGCCAGAGTGGACTGGTAATACTTGCGATCCATGAGGTTGCTGACCGACAGCGAAAGCGAGATCGAATCTTTTATCTTGTAGGCTACTTTCGCGTCCGCAACAAAATAGGCGTCATAAGAACCATATACTCCGCTCACGATATCCGCGTTTACGTCGTTAGCGTAAACCTTGCCCACATAGTGTCCATTCAATGAGCCGCTCCACGGGCCCTGCGCTCCCTGCAACCCGATGTTGACCATTTGCTCCGGCGTATTCGTCATGCGCTTGCCTTCGGTGGCGCGATTAGCCGAATTTTCGGTAATCTTGGAATCGTTGTAGGTCACGTTGGCAAAGGCGGTCAAACTGCTTGTTAATTTCTGGCGCACTTCCAGTTCGATCCCTCTCACCTTGGCCGCACCGGCATTGGCGACGCCTTGGGTCATCAAGGCATCGGATTGCGTCCGGTAAATCAGATCTTTCAGGTTGTTCTCATAAAGAGTGGCGCGCAGCAGGGTATTCCCCCCCACTTGCTGCTCGACGCCGATCTCCCACGAGGTGACGGTTTCCGGCTTGAGATCCGGGTTGGGCGTATAGCTATAGCCGGTCATCGGCGTCCACCAGCCGAAAGTGTCGCGCAGGTTCGGCGTATGGAACGCATTGCCGACAGAGCCGCGCACCGTGGTCGCTTCAACCGGGCGGTACACCAGAGAAACTTTCGGGCTGAAGTGGGTCTGGCTGCGCGAGGCATACACATTCTTGTACGCTCCCGGCGCCGGGGTTGCCGCGGCCTGCTCGATGTAACCTTCGGTGGACCATGAGTCGTAGCGCCCGCCCACATAAGCCATCAGGTTGTCGGTCAGCGTGATCTCATCCTGGAAATACAGGGCGTAAGACGTGTCCTCGCCGGCGGTCTGGTTCTTCACCGGCCCGGTAGCGTTGGGATCCCGCCAATCGCTGACGTTGTAGGTGATCGTATCAATCGTCCGCTTGCTCGAGGAAATTCCCATCACCAGATAGTGGCTGTCGGAAACCGGCAAACTGGCCTGCAACGAACCGGAAAGTTCGTCACTGGGACGCAGCATGCGGGTGGCTGCGCCGCCATTCAGGGTTGCGGCCGCGCCCAGCACAAAATAATTGTTGTACATCGGAATGTCGGTATAGCCGAGGGTTGCCTTGAGCGCCCCACCTGCCCCCAGCTTGGTTTCATATTCCGCCGTATAACGGTTTTGCTCCTTGATTTCGCTGTCCGGCCCGGTCAGGAATTTCGATCCGACCGCGAGCCGGCTCCCTGCAAACGTGACGTTGCCGAAACCGACCGGATTGCCTGCCGCATCGCGCAGGAATGTATTGAAACGGTTGCGCCCGGAGCTGTCATAAAGGAATTGCGAAGCCCCGAGGGTCAGCCGCGAGTCGGACGGCAAGTCCACATACAGCTTCGCGCCCATGTTTTGCGAACTCCATGCGTTCGCCTCCTTGTAACCGACCAGATACGCCGGGTTGCCGCTGGCATCGGTCGTTGGCACAGCGCCTGTCACCGCTGTGCCGGTTCCGGTGCCGGGCCTGATCACGACTTCATTCTGCACATAACCGTCACTTTGCTTATAGGCGTAATCGAGCACGACACCGACGCTCTCGCCGATGCGATCCTGGTAAACTACGCTGCCGCTCTTGAAGTTATCCGTACCGTAGCCGCCCTTGACGGAAAACTCTCGCTTGGTCGGTGTCCTGGTAATGATATTGATGACCCCGCCCATGGCGCTGCCGCCATAGAGGGAAGAGAATGGTCCCGGCACGACCTCGATGCTCTTGATGGTCTCGGCTGGCACCGATTCCCAAGTCACCGCACCGATGTAGGGATCGTTGAGGGTTTGTCCGTCCACCAGCACCAGCGTCCTGGAATAATCGGGAATACCGCGCATGACGACATTCGTACCCATCACGCTGGGCTCGTGCCCGCCCGGACGCTTGGTGTAAACCCCAGGCAGATAGGTCAGTGCCTCATCCGCCGAATGGATGTTCATGTTTTCAATTTCTTTGGTAGTCACCACGCTTACAGTGGCAGGCGCATCCATCGTATCTTTGGCGGTCTTGGTCGCAGTAACCACCACATCGCCCAATGATCCTGCATCGCCGGCATCCGCCGCGACTGCCGCATGCATGACGCTCAAATAAACACAACTGAACGCAAACAAAGTACCTTTTTTGAATAATTGCTTCTTCATTACCGCCTCTCCTCGCGCCTAATTTTAATGGTCTTGAAAAAGGCGTGGATATTACAGGCGGTAAGGCCGCCTGTGAATGCGACATATTGTCGCACCCTGGTACTTATGAAGTATTCGTTGCTGTAAAAAATCGGCATTTACCATTGATGATGGCATCAAAACAACCATCGCAAAGGGCGGCTATTTTGATGTTGATGGCGAGGCATCGAGTAGCAGCTTTAAGACTTGGCTGGCTGAAAATATGGCTCTGGCCGAAAATTTGGCAGCAACTGCCCAAATCGATCAACCGCTCATTCCAAAATTTCAACCGTTCATCCGGATTTTTTAACCTGCTATTCCGAATCCCTGAATTCAGACGAATGACTATGGCATTACGCCTTGGTCTTGGTTAAATTGCGCTCAACTTAACAGCGTTTCAGAAGTTGAATGACTCATTTTAATCCTATGTAGCACCTTAGTGATTTCCTCCCGTTAGGTGCAAACCTAACTTCACGGGGCAGGCAACTGCCCCGTTTTTTTTCACCCGGCTTCACGTTCAAAACAGGATGAAACATTATGCTGCCCCTGCAAGAATAAGAATGAGCACTGCGGCAGGGCGGAATCTATCTGTCGGCCGATTATTCGCGCATTAGGTATCGCGTATAGGAAAATTCCTATCTATTTTGAGGATTTCCCTGTCCAAATTTAAGGATTGGCTGATATTTTTTCTGTCAAAAAATCGGCATTATTCGGTTGGCACGTCTCCTCTCCCGAGCGTGCGTCTTAACCCGTTAAGACATTTAACCGGCCATCCCCCTTTATGGCTGGTTTTTTTTGCCGATATCCCGCGCTTCCTATGCCGCCGACCAGCTCACCGCGCCGCTGTATGCCGTGCCCAGCACGATCAGCCCGAACACGATGCGATACCAGGCGAACACCACAAAGGTGTGGTTGGAGATGAAGCGGATGAAGCTCTTCACCGCCCACATCGCCGCGACGAACGAGGCGACGAAACCCACCGCGAACACCGGCAGATCCTCCACCCGCAGCAAGCCCCAGTTCTTGTATAAATCGTAGGCGGTCGCGGCGAACATCGTCGGAATCGCGAGGAAGAAAGAGAACTCCGCCGCCGCCTTGCGCGACAGGCCGAAAATCAGCCCGCCCATAATCGTCGCGCCGGAGCGCGAGGTGCCGGGAATCATCGCCAGCGCCTGCGCGAAGCCGACCTTGAGCGCGTCCGGCCAGCGCATCTCGTCCACCGAATTGATGCGCGGATGATAGGCGCGCTTCTCCACATACAGGATGATGAAACCGCCCACGATCAGCGCGATGGCCACGGTGATCGGGTTGAACAACAGCGCCTTGATGGTGGAATGGAACATCAGCCCCAGTACCGCCGCCGGCAAAAAGCCGATGAACAGCATCGTGGCGAAGCGCTGCGACGGCGCATCACTCGGCAAGCCGACAACCATTTTCGTCAGCCGCTCGCGGTAATCCCAGCACACCGCGAGGATCGCACCGAGCTGGATCACGATCTTGAACACCTTGCTGGTCTCGTCGTTGTAGCCGAGCAGGTCGCCGAGAATAATCAGGTGGCCTGTGGATGAAATCGGCAGGAATTCGGTGAGTCCCTCGACGAGGCCGAGAATGGCGGCTTTAAGCAGCAGGGCAATATCCATAAATTTTAAGAGGCCCATCATGCCGGGCTTGGCCCGGCATCCAGTGGTTTTATTCGACTGGATTCCGGCAGCCTGTCCTGAGCTTGGCGAAGAGCCGGAATGGCAACAGGGTTGTAATCCGTGAATTGACTGGAGGCGGATTATAACCGCACCCCGCAAATAAGCAGGCGAACAGCCGCTCTCCCGCTTGGCCGAACAGCAGCCTTTAGGCTCAAACCACTCCCATCCCCGCCTTATCAGGGGATGAGTGGTTTTGGTTTTGGTTTTGGTTTTGGTTTTGGTTTTGGTTTTGGTTTTGGTTTTGGTTTTGGTTTTGGTTTTGGTTTTGGTTTTGGTTTTGGTTTTGGCTCTCCCCCTGACAAGGGGGAGCTGGAGGGGGTTTGGTCTTGATGTACATACTGCTTCCTGCTCACCTTGCCTTGCGCAGGGGAATGCCTGCCCGATATAGCAGTTAGTCACGATAATAAAATAACTGTTCCCCAGTGCCCAGATTTACCTCTTCGGGCGCGCCAATATCAAATTCGAACCGTGAAAACCCAGTTTACAGATTCATACAAACCGAGAAGCCGTTTTTGGATAAAGAAATTTTGAATGATTAACACAGCCACAACAGCTTTGCTCTTGTGATGATGTTGTCACAGACTGGCACGGCCAGACTGTGGGAATTTAATAGGCACAAAAGCGTTGCTATTGTGCAAGGCGTTGTCACAGACTTGCGATGCAAGACTGTGCGGTTTTTTTGCTGTTGCTGGATGCCGGTTTATGCGCGCAGTGGTATTACTTCCGCGCCTGCTTCTACCTTGTCGAGATAGCCCGCCCACTGTTGCATGATGCCGCGCCGCTCTTCAAAGTAAGTGGTGCGCACATAGGCCGCCGCCGTCTGGTTTTCCAGCGCGTGAGACAGCATCGCCTCCAGCACTTCCCAGCGATACCCCATTTCACCGAGTATCGAACGGGCAAGGCTTCTAAAGCCGTGGCCAGTCATCCTGCCTTTGTAGCCGATGGTTTCGATGATCTTCAATACGGTGTTTTCACTGATAACCCGTCCGGCGCTGTTGCGGTTCGGGAATACATATTCGCCTTGTCCCGTAACCGGATACAGGTCGCGCAAAATCTTGACGGCTTGGGCGGATAACGGCACGGCATGAGGATTGCGCCTGCCTATTTTGCCCTTGCGCCCAGTTTGCTCTTCGGGAATTACCCAGCATCCTGCATCCAGATCAAAGTCCGCCCACTTGGAAAAGCGCACCTCACTGGTTCGAGTGGTAGTAAGCATCAACAGGCGAAAAGCCGGTATGGCAATCGGTGAAACTTTGTCCAGGTTTTGATAGGAGGTTACAGCGCGCAGGAATTCGGGTAGCTCGGCAGTGGTTATGCAAGCAAAGTGTTCCACCTTGGGACGGTCTGCCAATGCCATGCGAATTTCAGCCGGGTTGTATTTTGCGCGACCTGTGGCGATTGCATACTTGAACACTGCGCCGATGGTTTGCAGCAATCTATCCCTTGTCTCAAATGTGCCGCTTGCTTCTACTGTCCGCATGATGCCGACTATTTCCATCGGCTCAATCTCGGTAATCGGGCGATCACCTATGACGGGCATGGCGTATTTCTCCATGTAGACCATCCACTGTTTAGCGTGTCCGGGTGGGGGTATTGTTATCTAGGATACCCCCAAATGATGCAAGCTTTGATGAGATTGGCTGAGATCGTTTGGGCGTTAAAAAACCCGCTAAAGCTATACGCAGTGCGGGTTTGCGAGATTATTTGAGATTGGTTAAAACAGGGTCTTGGCGGAGGGCGTGAGATTCGAACTCACGAAGGGCGCAAACCCTTGCCAGTTTTCAAGACTGGTGCCTTCAACCGCTCGGCCAGCCCTCCAAGGCCGCGCATTTTGAACCAAGGCGCGCGGCGTGTCCACATAAACGCCAGAAAAATGCCAGAAAGATGTCCGAATAAACGCTAACCGCGCACGCAATCTGCCCAGTTGTTGGGCGTTTCGTAGAGGCGGATTCTCTCCAGGCGCAGGTGGTTGCCGTAGGTGTCCCGGTAAGCGGGTTCGAGGATGTTGAAAGCGGTTTGCGCGAGGTTTTCTGCAGTCGGCACGACTTCGAGAATGACGGTTCGGTGTTCCGGTAGGCTGGCAAGAAAGTCGCATACCGTGCGGTCGCCGCGATACACTAGGAAAGCGTGATCCCATGCGTCGACCAGCTTTTCCTTGGCGATGCGCTTCACATCGGAGAAGTCCATCACCATACCTTGTTCGGACTGCCCTTCGGTGGTGATGATGTCGCCGGACAGGGTGATCTCGATGGCGTAGCGGTGTCCGTGCAGGTGTTTGCACTGGCTGTTGTGGCTGGGGATGCGGTGTCCGGCATCGAATTCCAGGCGGCGGGTAATTTGCATGATGGTTGGGTTCGGTTGAAGTGGCGCGGATTATACCCTGTCGGCTTCGCAGGGCGGATGAGCAGTAGGCGTTAACCAATGACCCTTCGGCAGGCTCAGGACATGCTTGGCGATCATTTATTGATCGCTTAGCCAGATGGCTATGCAAAGCTATCTGCCGAATGAATTCTTGTTCGGGCAGCGCGCTACACCGTAGCAAAATGAACACGGGGAAAAATGGGCATTTCTATTTGGCGTTGACGGTTTTCTCTTCCTGCTGTTGAAGATTCCACATCTGCGCGTAATGCATGTTCTTGGCCAGCAATTCGCGGTGCGAGCCACGCTCGACGATGCGCCCCTTGTCCATCACCAGTATCTGGTTGGCATCCACCACGGTAGACAGGCGGTGCGCGATGATCAGGGTGGTGCGGTTTTGCGCGATCGCATACAGTTCGGCCTGAATCGCTTTTTCCGATTTTGAGTCGAGCGCGGAAGTCGCTTCGTCGAAAATCAATATTGCCGGATTTTTCAGAATGGCGCGCGCAATCGCCACACGCTGTTTTTCGCCGCCGGACAGCTTCAGACCTCGTTCGCCCACCGGAGTGTCATAACCCTGTGGCAGCGATTCGACGAACTCATGGATATGTGCGGCCTGCGCGGCGGCGATGATTTCATCGCGTGTGGCATCGGGGCGGCCATAGGCGATGTTGTAGTAAATCGTATCGTTGAACAGCACGGTGTCCTGCGGCACGATGCCGATTGCCGCGCGCAGGCTGCTTTGCGTCACCTGGCGGATATCCTGGCCGTTGATGAGGATGCGCCCCTGTTGCACATCGTAAAAACGGAACAGCAGGCGCGACAACGTCGATTTGCCCGCGCCGCTCGCGCCGACCACCGCCACGGTGTGCCCTTCCGGGATCGCGAAGCTCACATCGAACAGGATCTGCCGGTCCGGCGCATAGCCGAAACTGACCTGCTCGAAGCGCACTTCGGCTGTGCCCACCGACAAGGCCTGTGCGTCAGGCGCGTCGGCGATTTCGCGGTCTTCATGCAGCAGGCCGAACATTTTTTCCATGTCCGCCAAGGCGTGGCGGATTTCGCGATACACGAAGCCGAGAAAATGCAGCGGCATGTACAACTGGATCATGAACACGTTGACCAGCACCAGATCCCCGAGCGTCATCGTTCCCTTCACCACCTCGTCGGCGGCCAGCAGCATCAGCGCGGTGATACCAACCGCGACGATCAGGCTCTGCCCCGCATTCAGGTAGGCCAGCGAAGTGGTGTTGCGCACCGCCGCGACTTCCCAGCGCTGCATATTTTCGTCGTAGCGCCGCGCTTCGTAGGGTTCGTTGCCGAAATATTTCACCGTTTCATAGTTCAGCAGGCTGTCGATGGCGCGGCTGTTCGCCTTGGAATCGAGATCGTTCATCGAGCGGCGCACCACCATGCGCCACTCGGTGACGAGCATGGTGAAGGTGATATAAACCAGCAGCGTGATAAACGTGATCGCCGCGAACCAGATGTTGTATTTGCTGAACAGGATCGCGGCCACCAGGCCGATTTCCAGCAGGGTGGGCAGGATGTTGAAGAGCATGAAGTTGAGCAGAAAACCGATCCCGCGCGTGCCGCGCTCGATGTCGCGCGACACCCCGCCGGTTTGCCGGTCGAGATGGAAGCGCAAACTCAGGCTGTGCAGATGCTCGAACACCTGCAACGCCACGCGCCGGATCGCGCGCTGCGTCGCCTTGGCGAACACCGCATCGCGCAATTCGCCGAACAGCGTGCTGAGCAGGCGCAGCACGCCATAGCCGATAACCAGAAATACCGGCACTGCCAGCGCCGCCTGGGGTTTATCCAGCGCGTCGATGATCTCCTTGAGCACCAGCGGCACGGAAACATTGGCCAGCTTGGATAGCACCAGCAGGCTCAGCGCAATCGCCACGCGCCACTTGAACTCCATAAGATAAGGCAGCAGCGAGCGGATGGTCTGCCAATCGCCGCGTTGATTTTTGTGGGGGAGAGTGTGCGTGGAAGGTCGCATGGTGGGGCAGCAAAATGAGTGGAGGTATTATAGCCGCACATAAAGCGCAAGGCGGGTTAGCTGTTCGTTAACGTGAAACAACACAAAATGGGCAACTACTCGGGCACAGCCGCTTTGCTCCTTCCCCCTTGCAGGGGCAAGGCTGGGATTAACCAGCGACTTGGCTGCGGTCTTTTGCAGCCTAGTCGAATGGCTAGTTGTTTCATCGAGGGGGTAGAAAGGTGGGGGTATTAAAGACATTTTGCGATGATTTCACCCTTCCACCCCCATCCTAACCTTCCCCCTTCCAGGGGGAAGGGACTGGCGTTGTGGCTATTTTCAAGCACACTGCTTCTAGCTGCGTAGTTGCCAACATGGAACCCCACACCCCGGGTGAAACAACTAGCCATTCGACTAGGCCATCAAAAGGCGATGGCCACGTCGCTGGTTATCCCGGCCTCCCCTTGGTCAGGGGATGAGGTGGGCTTCTCCCCCTGGCAAGCCTGTCCTGAGCTTGTCGAAGTGGGGGAGTTGGAGGGGGTTCGGGGTAAAAGGTGGAGCAATCTTGCGAGACGTTTCATTATCAGGGGGCTACTGCCATGCCCGTTAGCAGCGCAGGCGCAAGAAGCTGTATTATACGAAGCATATTTTATCGTCGTGGAGGTGTCCCATGCGTGTCGCAATCATCGGTTCCGGGCCTGCCGGGTTTTACGCTGCTGAGGCGCTGCTGAGGCGCACCGATACGGTCGTCCATGTTGACATGTTCGACCGCCTCCCTACCCCGTATGGGCTGGTGCGGGGCGGCGTCGCGCCGGATCATCAGAGCATCAAGGCGGTCACCCGCGTTTACGAAAAGACCGCCGCGCGCCCCACCTTCAGGTTTCTGGGGAACGTGTGCCTCGGCAGCGACGTGACGGTGGAAGAGTTGCGCCGCCACTACCACCAGATCGTCTACGCGGTCGGCAACGAGGATGATCGCCGCCTCGGCATCCCGTGTGAAGGCATTACGCGCTGCACGCCGGCGACGGTGTTTATCGGCTGGTACAACGGGCACCCGGATTACCGCCATGCGCAGATCGACTTGTCGGTGCCGCGTGTCGCGGTGGTGGGTAACGGCAATGTCGCCATCGACACGGCACGGATACTGCTGCGCACCCCCGCCGAACTGGAAAAAACCGACGTGGCCGCCCACGCGCTGGAAGCTCTGCGCAACAGCCGGGTGCGCGAAGTTTTCATACTCGGTCGGCGCGGGCCGGAGCAAGCCTCGTTCACGCCGCCCGAGCTCAAGGAGTTCGGCGAGATGGAGGATGTCGACACGGTCGTCGCCCCGGAGGAATTGGCGGGCTGCGTGATTCCGGAAGCGGCGGGCAATACCCAGCAGGAAAAGAATTTGAAAATTCTCCAGTCCTATGCCGCGCAGCCGCCCGGCGGAAAAGCAAAAAAACTGCATCTGCGCTTCCGCGTCTCGCCGACGGAGATAATCGCCGGGGCGGACGGCAAGGTGGCCGGCCTGGTGCTCGAAAAAAACCGCATCGAGGTACAACCGGACGGCACGGTCAGCGCGCGCGGCACGGGCGAGACTGAAGTTCTCGAAGTCGGCATGGTGTTGCCCGCGATCGGGTTTGCCGCCAAGCGGATTGACGGCGTCCCGTTCGACGAGAAAGCCAAGGTCATCGCCAACCAAGATGGCCGTGTCATCGACCCCGCCAGCCGCGCCGTGATTGCCAACGAATATGTGGTCGGCTGGGCGCGCACCGGGCCGCAGGGGCTGATCGGCTCGCACAAGGGCGCGTCCGCCCATGTTGTCGGGCACATGGTCGCCGACGGTGCCGGGATCGAGGCGCGCGAGCTGCCGGAGCGCGAGGCCATCGACTCCCTGCTGCGTGGGCGCGGCGTGCAAATCGTCTCCTTCGACGACTGGAAACGGCTCGATGACGTGGAAGTGGCGCGCGGCGAGCGGCGCGGCGCACCGCGCGACAAGATTGCCGATGTCGGGACGATGCTCGAAGTGCTGGCGCAGCGTTGAGATTATTCTTGTGTTGTCTCATGCGCCCAGCGCACCTTACATATAGCAATCTTCGCCTTTCCGTAACTGCTCGGGTCGATGCTATTTGCTGGCAAAATAGCCACGACGCCAGTCCCTTCCCCCTGGAAGGGGGAAGGTTAGGATGGGGGTGGAAGGGTGGAATCATAGTAAGGTATCTTTTCCCCACCTTTCTACCCCCAACCCCGCCGTCACCCAGCAAGGGGGAAGGAGCAAAACTGCCGCACCTGAGTATCCCAGTTTCATGCGCAAGTTTCACGTTATATAAGGCCTGGTTTATCCGGGCTGCCGGGAGCATTTATGAGCAATAAACCAATCCAGAATAAACCGCGTTCGCTGCGAAAATTCGCCGAGGTGGAGCTGGCTCACCGCGTGCCACCGATGGCGGAGCGGGCACGTCCCGCCGAGGAACTTCTGCACGAGCTTCAGGTGTATCAAATCGAGCTGGAGATGCAGAGCGATACCTTGCGCCAATCACAAATCGAACTGGAGGCATCACGCGACCGCTATCTGGATCTCTATGACTTCGCCCCCGTTGGCTTGCTCACGCTCACGCCCGAAGCGCTGATCGCCGAAATCAACTTCACCGCAGCCGCGTTGCTGGGCGAGGAGCGCAGCAAACTGCTGAACCATCGTTTCACGCGATTCGTCGCGCCTGAAGATAACGATCTATGGCACCGATATTTTCTGCAGGCGCTGAAAAAAGACAGCGCCTATCATTGTGAGCTGACGCTGCAGCACGGCGATGGCTCCCGCCTGCAGGTCGGGGTGGGCTGCCTGAGCATCAAGCCTGGCGGCAAGTTGCAGGCGGTGCGCGTCGCGCTTACCGATATCACCGCGCGCAAGCAGGCAGAGCTGGAGCAGCGCCGAAACCAGCAGTTATTGCGCGAGCTGGCGGCCAAGGACGTGATATTGCGGGAAGCGGAATCCAAGCATGTCGCCCGCGAAGTACATGACGAACTGGGGCAGATTTTGACGGCGTTGCGCATGGAGGCTTCGCTGCTGCGCATCCAGTATGGCAAGCTCGACCCGGCGATAAAAATAAAGGCAGGAGAGATGCTGGCGCTGGTCGATAAAGCCATTCAAGGGATGCGCAACGTGGTGTCCAATTTGCGCCCGGTGGTGCTGGATATGGGGATAGTCCCAGCCATCGGGTGGCTATGCGATAATTTTGCCGGTCGCGCGGATACGGCATGCACGGTCAGGATCAGCCAGAATCCTGTCGGATTGGATGATGCGCGCACCACTGCGCTATTCCGCATCATCCAGGAATCGCTGACCAATGTGGTGCGTTATGCCGAGGCCAATAGCGTCGAAATCGTGATTGGACAGCAGGGCAACCAGGTCTTGGTGCAAGTGTTCGACGATGGCAAAGGGTTCGATTTGGAAAGCGTGCTGAAGAAGAAAAAAACCTTTGGCCTGATGGGCATGCGCGAACGCGCCATTGCCGTGGGCGGCGAGGTCGAAATCAGCAGCGCACCAGAGAAGGGGACGGTCGTTTCCATCCGCATTCCAACCCACCATACGGAGCATAGACCATGATTCGCCTGTTGATCGCCGACGACCATGCCATCGTGCGCGAAGGGATAAAAAAAGTCCTGGCCTTGAGCGAGGATATCGCTGTCACAGGGGAGGCGGTTGACGGCGCCGGGGTGCTGCAATCCCTGCGCAACGCTGCCGATTTCGACTTGCTGTTGCTGGATATGACCATGCCTGGCATCGACGGCATCAGCTTGATCGGGCATATCAGGGCATGCCATGCGGGCTTGCCCATACTGGTTTTCAGCATGCACAACGAGCCGCAAATAGCCTTTCGCGCGCTCCAGGCAGGAGCCGCCGGCTATGTTGTCAAGGACAGCGACCCGGAAACCTTGCTGGCAGCCATTTACAAGGTGGTCGGCGGCGGCAAATACATCGATCCGGTATTGGCCGAACGCCTGGCGTTCGATGCGGCGCTTCCCAAACAATGCGTCCCCCACACCATGCTTTCGGCGCGCGAATTTGAAGTGTTCCGCCTGCTGGTCGCCGGCAAACGCATCAATGGCATCGCCGAACAGTTGGCCATCAGCAACAAAACCGTGAGCACCCACAAGCAACACCTGATGCTGAAAATGAAAATCGACAACCTGTCCGATCTGGTGCGCTACGCTGCCGAGCATAGCCTGTTCAACTGATGCGGTTGATGTGAAATAACCCAAACCCAAACCCCCTCCAGCTCCCCCTTGTCAGGGGAGTGCCTAGCCTCCTCCCCTGACAAGGGGAGGCTGGGAGGGGTTTGTGGTTCGGAGGCAAAAATTTGCAGCCACCTTAATGTGGCTCATGGTTTTTTCAGCGTCTTTGCGTTGCTGACGGGCATGGCGTGCAGTCACTTCCGATAATGAAATCTGCCGTGCCAGGAATCTTCCGCATAGGAAAATTCCTACCCCAATCTACATTTTTCCCGATAGCAAAATCGGCATCTCCCGATATGCGGCCTCTGCCGATCCCACCATAATAAACTCGTTTTGAAGTAATGCAGTTTGCCGCCTTGACGGCAGTGCTGGCCGATACCTAAGCCGGGCGAACCGGAACCAAAAAAGTGCCGCGTAGGAGCGACCTCCAGGTCGCGATTTAACGGCTCGCGGACTGGAGCCCGCTCCTACAGCGATTGGCAGCGCATCATGATTGTTGTCACGTTTTGACATCATTTGACTGGTAAGACTAAATTTCTCTTTAAAAATACCCGGAGAGCGAAATGCCGAATAATTTCAGGATATCCGATGCCACGTTGTTCCTCGGGAACGTCATGCTGGGCATGAAGAAAATGAAGGCAGAGTTGAACGAGCACCGTCATTTTCTCGAGCGCAGCGTCGAACGGGAAACCGCGTATCTGTCGAAGCGCATCGCATTGCTGGAATCCTGCAATGCGACATTGAGCGGCAAGCTTGCCCTGGCGTACCAGGAAATCGTCATGCTGGAGCAATCGGCACATGGTTCGCCGAGGCCGCATGATCTAAAAAAAGACATGAAGCCAAATGGGAGCATCGTGAAATTGCGCGTCATGAACAATCAGACGAAAACACTGACCGGAGCGAACATCCAGGAAAAACGGGGCGAGCACGCGACTGCCGCCTGAATGCTTACCGATTTTATGTTTGAAAGGAAATGCCATGAGCCAGAATCTCACCCAGCCCGAGGAAATCGACCGCATCCTGATGGCGATGGTAGGGCGCGATATTCAGGCGGGTGTGCCGATTTCCGATATGGCGCAATTGAAGGGAGCCGCCAGCGGCTTTGTCTGCGATAACGCCATCGAGGCGGCGAGTTTTTCGCACGCTGCGAGGCAACGCAAGAAAACGGGGCATGGCTTGCCGGATGCGTAAACTCGCCCCGTAATCCGCATCATGCGGCAAGTTTGGTTTGACCATCACTGCAATTTACCAGGGAGAAATATCATGAAAATGGAAGAAGTACGCGGCATCGCAAAATCACATGGCCTCCATTCGGCCAAACTTTCAAAAGCCGCACTGATCAAGTCGATACAGGCGCAGGAAGGCAATTTTGACTGCTTTGCCAGCGCCTACGACAGCGAATGCGATCAGATGGACTGCTGTTGGCGCGAGGATTGTTTTGAATCCGCTCAAAGAGGAGAGCCATCATGAACCTGGTCAAGTGGGATCCCTTCAGGGAACTGGAAGATGTTTCCAAGCGTTTGAACCGTATATTCGGGCAGCCTCCCGCACGCACCGAGGCGGGCAATGAAATGCTGGCTCTGGCGGACTGGGCGCCTTCCGTCGATATCAGCGAGACAGAGGCCGTCTATTTGATCAAGGGCGAGATTCCCGGCGTGAAAAAAGACGACGTCAAGATCACCATTCAGGACGGCATGCTCACTATCCAGGGCGAGCGCAAACAGGAGAAGGAAGAGAAGGGCAAGAAGTTTCATCGCGTCGAGTGTTCCTACGGCAGTTTCATGCGCAGTTTCCGGGTGCCGGACGACGCCGACGAAGGCAAGGTAAAGGCCGAGTTCAAGGACGGCATGCTCAACATTACGCTGCCCAAGTCCGCAAAAGCCAAACCCAAGGCGATCAATGTTTCGGTGTCGTAAAACAACCCGCAGGAGGTTTCCTGTATTTCAAACAAGGAGGAAGTCAGATGGCAACGGGTACAGTTAAATGGTTTAACGACGCTAAGGGTTTTGGGTTTATCTCGCCCGATGATGGCAGCGATGATTTGTTCGCGCATTTTTCCGCGATCAACATGAACGGCTTCAAGTCGCTCAAGGAAGGCCAGAAGGTCAGCTTTGAAGTGACGCAGGGCGCCAAGGGCAAGCAAGCATCAAATATTCAAGCGGCTTATTGAGGGTTTTCTTTATTACATTGCAAGGAAAAATACACATGGGCCAAGCAACAGCTTCCGGCGGTTTCCGCCAAATCAAGCGGCACGACGGTATCTTCAAGGAGCGCGTGCATGATGCTTACAAGGCCAAGGGCAAACTGCCGGAGCCTACTGTCTGCATGCAATGCGGCGCGGTATTTCGTATCGGGCGCTGGCAGTGGAGCGCGGCGCCGGCCAACGCGCATCAGGATATTTGCCCGGCCTGCCATCGCAGCCGCGACCATTATCCTGCCGGCTTCCTAAGCCTGAAGGGCGAATACTTTCAAGCGCATCGCGCCGAAATCATGCGCCTCGTGCATAATCACGAGCTATACGAACGGGCGGAGCACCCGCTCAAACGCATCATGGAGGTGGAAGAGAAAGAGGATGCAACACTGGTGACCACCACCGACATTCATCTGGCGCGCAGCATTGGCGAGGCGTTGCGTCATGCCTATCGCGGCGAACTGGAGTACCACTACAGCCCGGAAGCGGATCAGTTGCGCGTACTCTGGACGCACTGACAGGCATGGCGGCGGCAAGGTCAAATGATGGATGCTGCTGTCCGCTTGGCGGACATGCGGGAAAATTGAAGCAGTGAGAGCGAGCCCATGAACAGCGCAATGAACAGAGCAATAAAATCAGTTTTTGTTTTGTGTTCTTTATGTGTCGCCTATTCCTCTGCACTTGCCCAGGAAAATCTCAGCAAAGCGCGGGGCGAATTGCTTTATGCGGCGCATTGCATCGCATGCCACGCCTCGGAAATTCACTGGCGGGAGTAGAAACTGTCGACCGACTGGAATAGTCTCAAAGCTCAGGTGCGTCGCTGGCAGGCCAGCATCGGCCTGGCCTGGAGCGATGAGGAGGTCACTGATGTCGCGCGCTATTTGAACGCAACCTATTAACCCAGATTGTCCATTAGAAATAATCATCCCTCATTCATGCCCGAACCGATGCAGTCCCGGATCGATTGCGGCTTGAGCCCAAATCCCACTGCTTGGTAGCATCGGAAAACCGGATGCTTTGAAGCATTTTTTGCATCAGCGCCATGCCGCCCCACGCCGTGATCTCTCGGTCGGTGAAACGGACTTCAAAATCGTCTTGTGAACTCATGGACACTCCCGAATAGTCAGGTTAATGTGCTGGTTTTTATAGGGTTCTCTAATGGTATCCATTAGAAATTCCACTGAAATACGTCCCGCTCATTGTCCCCTAAATTTCTCTAATGGACAATCTGGGTTTATGATTTTCCGGATACTGACCAGAAGGGTTTGTTGCAGGGTAAAAAACCCGAGCATGTGTTACGTAAATAATTTACGTGATGCTCGTGTATCTGTGACTAAATCGAATTGCTCAAGCTGGTCGGAAAATTGCTCGCTCTGGCGTTAATCACTATGGCTGCTACGGCGACTACGAGTGATCTCTATGTGTATTAGCGCACAGAGAAGGTTTTGATGACGGGAGATTATCTGTTTCCCATTGCGGTGTCCTCAGGTTGGGATATTTCACAACAGGGTCGTCCAAGAGACACAGGCCAAAACTTTCTGTCTGCGGCAACGAGTCAAAATTCACAATTAACTATAAGGAGATGCAGTATGAACTGGGATCGTATTGAAAGTAATTGGAAGCAGTTAAAGGGTAACGTCACCCAACAGTGGGGCAAACTTGCCGACGATCAGCTTGACGTGATTGCGATCAAATGTGAGCGCTGGACCGACAAGCTTCAGGAGTCATACAGCATATCCAAGTCCAGAAACGAAGCGCAAAAACGGCTTGCCGCATGGCTAGAACTTCAGAAATAAATGGAATACTCCAAGTGGCATAGTCGGGAATAAGTGTGACCTACTATGCATCGCCGCTTCATTCACCACATCAAGGAACACTTATGAATGAATCGTACATTACCGCAATACTAGCCGTCACCAGCCTATCATTCAGCGCTGGAGCGCTGGCGCAAAGCATGTCAAATAGCGAGTACAAGGCTGCCGAAAAAAACATTGAGGCCGAGTTCAAGTCCTCCCAGTCGAATTGGGATTCATTCGACGATAACGCCAAGAATATCTGTATGGCCATAGCAAAAGGCAAGCAAAAGGCCGCAAAAACCGAACTTGAAGCGCGCTATAGGCCATAACGCTGCGCTCATCCGACCTACAAAAACCGTCACCTTTTTGGTTACGGCTCGTCCGGCTTAGGTATTCGCTTCGCACAGAATGCAGTAAATTCAGAAATACAAAATGGTTATCTGAGAAGGCCATGGAATTCCTGAAGCCACCCGTTGGAGAAAAAATGCCCAGCGACGATGATCGTTACGCCGTGGCGCGCCGCCGGATGGTCGAGGCAATCGTTGCGATGTCGCTGGAACCAAGCGGCTATCCCCCGAGGCCCATTTCAGAAAAAGTGCTCTCTGTCATGAAAGAGGTGCCGCGCCACCGCTTTGTTCCAGAAGAGGCAATCTACAGCGCCTATTACAACCAGCCATTGCCGATCGGCAATGGACAGACTATCTCGCAGCCTTATATCGTGGCCCTGATGACTGAACTGCTGGCGCTGGATAAACAGGATAGCGTGCTGGAGGTGGGCACCGGGTCGGGCTATCAGTCAGCCATCCTCGCCGAAATGGCAGGCAAGGTGTACAGCATGGAAATTATCGAGCCGCTTGCCACGCGTGCGGCAAAACTGCTGGGCGAGTTGGGCTATGCCAATGTTCGGTTGAAAGTCGGGGACGGCAGTGACGGCTGGCCGGAATATGCGCCATTTGACGGCATTATCGTTACCGCAGCGGCGGGCCACCTGCCGCTGCCACTGCTGGAGCAGCTCAAGCCGGGCGGGCGTTTGGTGATTCCAGTGGGCAGTTGGCCGTATGCACAGGAATTGATTCTGATTACAAAGGATCAGAATGGAGTTCCCCACCAGGAAAATATTTTGCCGGTAAGTTTCGTTCCACTCACTGGGGGGTATTAGAAGCGCATGAATACGGTATGCAGGTTTGCTGTTTAGCCTTTATGGATTAAGCTCCATGGCACTGCTTGAAATTAAAAATGTCACGCGTCGCTTCGGCGATTTCACGGCGGTGGACAACGTCAGCCTGAATATTGAGGCGGGTGAATTTTTTACCCTGCTCGGCCCGTCCGGCTGCGGCAAGACCACGATCCTGCGCATGATTGCCGGTTTTGATTTGCCCGATGCCGGACAGATATTGCTCGACGGCAATGACCTCGCCAATACTCCGGCGGAAAAGCGCCCGGTACATACCGTGTTCCAGAGCTACGCGCTGTTCCCGCATATGACGGTGGCGCAGAACATCGCCTTCCCGCTCAGGATGGCGCGCCGCCCGGCGGCTGATATCAGCAACATGACGCGCGAAATTCTGGAGCAGGTGCATCTGGCCGACAAGGCCGATGCCTATCCGCACGAGCTGTCCGGCGGGCAAAAACAGCGCGTCGCGCTGGCGCGCGGGCTGGTTAACCGTCCGCGCCTGCTGCTGCTCGACGAGCCGCTGGGCGCGCTCGACGCCAAGCTGCGCGAGGAAATGCAAATCGATCTGATCAACCTGCAACGCGATGTCGGGGTCACGTTTGTGTTCGTCACCCATGCGCAGGTGGAGGCGCTGGCGCACCGTATCGCCGTGATGGATCAGGGCAAGGTCGCCCAGGTGGACAAGCCGGCCAGGCTGTATGGCTATCCTAAAACTCGTTTCGTCGCCGACTTCATCGGCCATATCAACCAGCTTGAAGCGCAGGTGGTGGCACCCGCGCACGGCCATCTGCATCTTGCGGTTGCCGGGCTGGGCGAAATCATCGCACCGTTGCCGAAGGATGCGGCGGCGGGCGGCAACGGCGTGTTTGCGATACGCCCCGAGCAGGTGCGCATTGGCGTGCACGGCGAGCTGGACGAGCTGAAGAACCATTTTTCGGGTGTGGTGCATAGCCTGCTGTATCGCGGCGAGGTCAGCGTGTACAAAGTCGAGCTGGCCAATGGTGCGGTGGTCGAGGCTTTGCTGCCCAATGCGGCACCGGGCAAAGCCGAATTGTTTAAGGTCGGTGATGCGGTCAAGCTGGGCTGGCGACATGATGCCGGGATGTTTTTGCATGAATAAGACGCCCTCTCTTCAATCACCTTCCATAAACGAAAGGAAGTTTTTTGTGCGCTTCCGCGCATCCCGCCTGACCAAATGGCTGGTGAGCGGGCCGCCGTTCGTATTCCTGCTGCTGTTTTTCGTCATGCCCAGCATCATCATGGTGCTGGCCTCGTTCCGTTATCCCGGCGAATTCGGCGGGCTGGCGCCACTCACCGCCGCCGACCCCGGCACCTTGCAGGGCGTCACGCTGGAAACCTACCAGTTCTTTTTCAGCGACCCGATCTACGGCCAGGTCTTCGTCAAATCGATCCTGATGGCGTTCGCCACTACGCTGATCTGCCTGGCGATGGCCTATCCGCTGGCGCTGCTGATCGCGCGCAGTCCGAAGAAGAGCCGCAACCTTCTGGTGCTGCTGGTGATCCTGCCGTTTGCCAGCAATTTTCTGATCCGCGTCTATGCCTGGATGATCGTGCTCGGCCCGCAATCGGTGCTGAGCCTGATGGTCAACGGCTTCCTGCAAGGGTTCGGCATGGCGCCGGTGCATCTGCTGTTTTCGTCGTTTGCGGTGCTGGCCGCGATGGTCTACGTACACCTGCCGTTCATGGTGCTGCCGCTGTACACCAACCTGGAAAAGCATGACCCGTCGTTGCTCGACGCCGCACAGGATCTGGGGGCAAATGCGTGGCAACGCTTCTGGCGCGTGACCTTTCCGCTGTCGCTGCCGGGCATTTTCTCCGGCTCGGCATTGGTTTTTATCCCGGTGCTCGGCATGTTCGCCGTGCCCGATATTCTCGGCGGCACCGGTGACATGCTGATCGGCAACCTGATCAAGGAGCAGTTTCTCGGCACGCGCGACTGGCCGTTCGGCTCCACCTTGTCGATCATGCTGACCATCGCGGTGCTGCTGATCGCGTGGCTGGCCGCAAAGCTGGCCGGAAGCCGGGGCAGTTATGTGTAGGGGCAGCCATGCATAGCGCAGTCCTGCGCAGGGGGCGCTGGCTATGGGCGGCGGCGCTGGCGGTGTATGCCTTCCTGTATGTGCCGCTCGCGATCGTCGTCGCCTATTCGTTCAATGACTCGCGCCTGAATGCCGAATGGGTGGGCTTTACCTGGCACTGGTATCAGGTGCTGTTAAACGATGAGGATATGCTGGCGGCAGCGGGCAACTCGCTGCTCATCGCACTGGTGTCGAGCCTGGTTGCGACGGTGCTCGGCACGATGGCGGGCATCGCGATGCACCGCTACAAGCTGAAGCTGCTGACCTTCATGGTGCTGACTCCGGTGGCGATGCCGGAAATCCTGCTCGGCGTGTCGCTGCTGCTGTTTTTCATCCAGGTGCTGAATCTCACACTCGGCCTGCTGTCCATCGTGCTCGCGCATATCACCTTCTCCATCGGCTTCGTCGCCATCATCGTGCGCGCGCGGCTGGCTGGCATGGACGAAAGCATCTTCGAGGCGGCGCGCGACCTGGGCGCATCGCAGTGGGAAACCTTCCGCTATGTCACCTTTCCGCTGATTCTGCCCGGCGTAGTCGCGGGCGGGTTGATGGCGTTCACGCTGTCGATCGACGATTTTGTGATCACCTTCTTCACCGCCGGCGTCGGCGTATCCACCTTGCCGCTGCATATCTATTCTATGATCAAGATCGCCGTGACGCCGGAAGTGAATGCGGTGTCCACGCTGCTGATGTTGCTTACGCTGACTATGATCGTGCTCGCTTCGCGGTTCGCGCCGGATGTGCTGAAAGGCAAAGCCTGATGTGGCGCGGCCTGCTGATCCTGTTATTCATCGGCAGCGCGCAGGCCGATGGCGTGCTGCATCTTTACAACTGTAACAACTATATCTCCGAAGAAACTGTGGCGCGCTTCGAGGCGCAATGCGGTTGCCGCGTGGTGCAGGATTATTATTCCGATAACGAGGAAATGCTCGCCAAGCTGGCTGCGGGCGCGACCGGCTACGACCTGATTGTGCCGACTGGCAACGCGATGGAGTCGCTGATCCGCCAGCGCGCCCTGCGCCCGCTCGATAAGGGCATGTTGCCCAACCTGAAAAATATCGACCCGGTTTACCTCAACACCCCATTTGATCCAGGCAACAGCTACTCTGTGCCGTATGCCTATACCTTGACGCTGATCGGCTATAACCGCGAAAAAATCCGTGAGCTGGATTTACCGGTTGATAGTTGGGCGGTAATCTTCGAGCCGCGCTATCTGGAGAAAATCAGGGGGCGCGTCACCGTGCTCGATAGCCAGCGCGAATTGCTTGCGGCGGCGCTGAAGTACCTGGGCTATTCGGCCAACGACACCGACGAGACACACTGGAAGCAGGCGCGCGACCTGATCATCCGTGCCAAGCCCTACTGGGCGGCATTCAACGCATCAAGCTACATCAAGGAGCTGACCGTCGGCAGCATCTGGCTGGTGCACGGCTATTCAAACGACATCTTCCAGGCCGATCTCGATGCGCAAAAGGCCGGGCGAAAATTCCGCATCACCTCCAGCATTCCCAGAGAAGGCGCGGTGCTGGCGCTGGATTCGATGGTGCTGCACAAAAGCGGCCCGCGCCCTGATCTTGCACACCGCTTCATCAACTTCATGCTCGATGGGCGCAATGGAGCCGAACTGACCAACTTGATCGGCTCAGGCAATCCCAACCGCGACGCGCTGCAATACATCAAACCAGAAATTGTGCAGAACCCCGCCGTGTTCCCTGAACAGAAGCAACAGTCAAGACTGGAAATGCTGCACGATCTGGATCGACATCAGCGCCGCGTGCTGTCGCGCATCTGGACCGAGATCAAACTGAGATGATATTTGGCGGAGCATCATGAACCCGCACCGTCACGCTATTGAGGAACTCTATGCGTATCTGCACAGCGGGGCGGATGGTCTGAGTCAGACTGAGGCCATACAGCGGCTGACAAGATACGGCGCGAACCGGATCGAGGAAATCGCTGCGCAGCCGCTCATCGCCGGACTACCCTTCGCCGGAAAACTACTCAAGGAATTCACCCATTTTTTCGCGCTGATCCTGTGGCTGGCGGCCGGACTGGCTTTCGTCGCCGAATGGAAAGACCCAGGCCAGGGCATGGCGATGCTGGGTTATGCGGTGCTCGGCGTGATCCTGATCAACGGGCTGTTCTCGTTCTGGCAGGAATACCGCGCGGAAAAAGCGCTGGCCGCGTTGCGCAATTTATTGCCGCATCACACCACCGCGTTGCGCGACGGCAAAGCGGTACAGTTATTGGTGGCAGAGCTGGTGCCGGGCGACGTGGTGCTGCTCGCGGCGGGCGACGATGTGCCCGCCGATTGCCGCCTGATCGAGGCGTTCGGCGTGCGCGTCAATACCGCCAACCTCACCGGCGAATCGAAGCCGATGGCGCGCGATGCATCCGCCGAACCCGAGGAGCAGGCCGCATTGCGGCACGACATTCTGCACGCCGGCACCTCGCTGATCTCAGGCGAGGCAAAAGCCATGGTGTACGCCACCGGCATGCACACCGAATTCGGCAACATCGCGCGCCTGACCCAGACCGCCCATGAGCTGCTGTCGCCGCTGCAAAAGGAAATCGCTCGCCTGTCACGGCTGATAGCGCTGTTCGCCACGCTGCTCGGCGCGGTGTTCTTTTTGATCGGTCATCTGGCGGGCCTGTCGTTCTGGGAAAACATGGTGTTCGCGATCGGCATCATCGTCGCAAATGTGCCTGAGGGATTGCTGCCCACCGTCACGCTGTCGCTGGCGCTGGCAACGCAACGCATGGCGAAAAAGAATGCACTGGTGCGCCACCTGCCCGCCGTGGAAACGCTGGGTGCGGCCAGCGTGATTTGCAGCGACAAGACCGGCACGCTGACGCAAAACCGCATGAGCATCCGGCAAGTGTTTTATTCCGGAGCGCTGCTGGCTCCGCACGAATTGATTGATGCAGAACCGCTGTTCGCCATCATGCGCCATTGCCACGACCTGCGCCGCGTCGAGCAGAACGGGCAATCGGTATGGCAAGGCGACCCGATGGAAGTGGCACTGCTGCAAGGCGTTCCATCGGAAGGTGAAATGTTTCCGCGCCTCGATGAAATCCCGTTCGATACCGAGCGCAAGCGCATGTCGGTGATCTGCGATACCCCGCAGGGGCAGATGCTGTACTGCAAAGGCGCACCAGAAACCGTATTGCCGCTATGCGGCGCAATCCTGCTGCAAGGCAAGCATCAGCCGCTGGGTGAAGCCAGCCGCGCGAGCCTGCTGGCGAGGCAGGAACAGATGGCCGAGCAGGGGCTGAGGGTGATTGCGTTCGCCTGGCGCAGCCTGCCACCGCACACCGCACAGCGCGAAACCGGGCTGATTTTTGCCGGGCTGATCGGCATGGTCGATCCGCCGCGCGAGGGCGTCCCCGATGCGGTGCATCGCTGCCATGCCGCCGGCATCCGCGTGATCATGATCACCGGCGACCATCCCGAGACCGCCAGCGCGCTGGCGCGCGAGATCGGGCTGGCGCAGAACCCGGTTGCCGTGACCGGCGACCGGCTGCGCCACATGTCGGATACCGATCTGCAACTGTTGCTCGACGAGCCCGAGTTGCTTTTTGCGCGCACCGGCGCCGACCAGAAAATGCACATCGTGCAGGCCTTGCAGCTTAAGGGGGAAATCGTCGCGGTGACCGGCGACGGGGTGAACGACGCGCCGGCGTTGAAGTGCGCCGATGTGGGCATCGCGATGGGCGTCTCCGGCACCGATGTCGCAAAGGAAGCGGCCGACATCATCCTGCTCGACGACCACTTCGCCACCATCGTAGCCGCCATCGAGGAAGGGCGCGCGGTTTACAACAACGTCCGCAAATTCCTGACCTACATCCTCACATCGAACGTGCCGGAGATGGTGCCCTATCTGGCATTCGTGCTGTTCAAGATTCCGCTGCCGCTGACCATCATCCAGATACTCGCGGTGGATCTCGGCACCGACATGCTGCCCGCGCTGGCGCTCGGTGCCGAGAGACCCGATCCAGACATCATGCTTCGGCCGCCGCGACCGCGCAGCGAACGGCTGCTCGACAGGGGCACAATGTTGCGCGCCTACCTGTTCCTCGGCCTGCTGGAGGCGATCGCGGGAATGGCGGCATTCTTCTTCGTGCTGCATGGCGGGGACTGGCAATACGGGGCCATGCTGGGTTTACAAGACAACCTGTACCTGCAGGCCACTACCGCCTGCCTGTCGGCGATCATCGCGATGCAAATAGTCAACGTGTTCCTGTGCCGCCATCCGACGATGCCCGTCTTCAGTCGCGGCCATCGCCGCAATCCCCTGATCTGGTACGGGATCGCCTTCGAGCTGTTGCTGTTGCTGTTGATCGGCTACACGCCGTGGGGCAATGCACTGTTCGGCACCGCGCCGCTGGGCATCGAAGTCTGGCTGTTCATCGTCCCGTTTGGGATAGGCATGTTACTGCTGGAGGAATTGCGCAAGGCGGCGGTGCGCAAGCGGAAAGTTTAGTTGCATCCATGTGACCATCGAGGGTAACCGTGCTTCCATCAGCGCCGAAATCAAGCAGGAAAAGGAAGCGAAAGAAGGCGAACGGGTGACCCGCAGCGAGCGCAGTGACGGGATGGCTTATATTGCCTATTCCTCTGCGTTTGCCCAGGAAAATCTCAGCAAAGCGCGGGGTGAATTGCTTTATGCGGCATGCGGCACACTCAGGGTGCGCCGTTTCTATACTTTAAGCACTTCTTAAGTCTATCCTTTTATCTTGCCGATATCGTAATGCATATCGGGGGATAAAAATGTTTCGTATATCTTTTGTATGTGTTGCGTTTATGGCTGTTGTCGGTTTGCCATGACAATCGGCTTTTGTGAAAACACTAGCGACTTTACAGGAGGTAATCTTGAACAAAATCTTATTGGGTTTCCCGTTATTGCTGGCTTCGCTGGCAGCCCATGCAAGCTGGATAGAATGCGCCATCATCCCCCATTCTCAATGCCCGCATGCGGAGTTTTCCGGCAAGAACTTGGCGCAAGCCAATTTACAGGAAGCGCACCTTCTTGAGGGAGACTTGTCACACGCCGACTTGACCAAGGCCAATCTCAAGGGCGCGAATATTTACCACGGCAAACTGGTGGGCGGCAATTTCACCGAAGCGGACATGACCGATATCACCTTATACAACTCCGACTTATCTGGCGCCAATCTGACCGGCGCTAATATGACACGCGCCAAGCTCAAGGGCGCAAACTTAAGTGGAGCTAATTTGACTGACACCAATCTGACCGATGCAGAGATTGACAGGGTAAGGTTCAATAATGCTATTTTTTGCCGCACCCTCATGCCGAATGGCATAGTTAACAGCGGAGCTCATTGCTCCGCAATAAAATCCGCCAAGTCCGATTAACCTTCTCGGCGGCTTTTCCTAACGGGCATAGCAGCGGCCATCCCTGATAATGAAACTGCCATGCCCGTTTCCCCCTATCCAACTTTCCCCCGCAAGCGGGAGAAAGGGCAAACGAATCGCTGTGCGAGCTTCACGTTAAAGCAGATACCTGTGCTTCAATGCGTGGCCGGATGCCTCCGGCGCACGCTTGCTCGATGCCGCACGCTGCTGTAGTGCAGCCCCCGGATTTCTTTGTCGGTTATCATGCGCGCATTACAGGGAAGCGAATTGGCCATGCAAAAAAACTGGCAGGATTTTTTGAATTTCATGCGCTTTATTGTGGCGCGCTTTCATCAGGATCGCTGCATACAGATTGCGGCCAGCCTGACCTTTACCACGCTGCTGTCGCTGGTGCCCATGATCACTATCGCCTTGATCGTGTTTTCGGCATTTCCGGTGTTCGAGAATTTTTCCACCCAGATCAAAATTTATCTGCTCCACAACCTGATGCCGGATGTGGCCGGGAAAATCATCACGCAATATATGCGGCAATTTACCGAGAGCGCGATGCGTTTGACAGCGCTTGGTGTCGTGCTGTTGGCGGTGACGGCCATGCTGATGATGCTGACCATCGACCATGCGTTCAACACCATCTGGCGGGTGGCGCGCCCGCGGCCCTTGCTCAAGCGGCTGATCGTTTACTGGGCGGTGCTCACCCTCGCTCCGTTGCTCATCGGCGCGAGTCTGTCGCTGACTTCGTGGCTGGTCGGTTTGTCGATGGGCTATGCCAAACACATCCCGGTATTCGGCGTGGGCGTGCTGAAGATATTGCCGGTGCTGTTTACCACGCTGGCGTTCGCCATGTTGTTCCGGCTGGTGCCGAACCGCCATGTGCCGCATACGCACGCATGGATCGGCGCAATCGTGGCCGCGCTGGCATTTGAATTCATGAATCGCGTGTTCGGCTATTACGTCAGCCATTTCCCCACCTACAAACTGGTGTATGGCGCGTTCGCCAGTGTGCCGATTTTCCTGATGTGGATTTATTTGTCCTGGCTGACCATTTTGACCGGCGCGGTAATCGCGGCATCGCTGTCGCATTGGCGCACGCCTGCAACGCAGCACTTGCCGTCGACCGCCCAATTGCTCAATGCGTTGCGCGTGCTGCAAATCATGGCGAAGGGTTTGCAACAGGGCAAAGTGAGCACATTCCAGGAATTATCCGAGTCGCTGTATCTCGGTTACGACGCGCTGGAAAAAATTCTTGAAAAGCTGGAAAACGCCGATATGGTGCGCGAGGCGCAAGGGCAGGGATGGCTGCTGATGCGGGATGTGAGCCATATTCGCGCCGCCGAATTGTTGCGCCTGTTCGTGCTGGATTGCGGTGCCTTATCCATTGCGCAGAGTGATGATCCCTTGCAGCAATGGCTTGCCGGATGCGCCGGGCAACTCGAACAAAGCACCGGCCTGACCTTGGAGGAACTTTTTGCGCGCAGTTGCTGTGCGGAGGCCGAGAAAGTAGAGGCCAATTGGAGGCCAATATCTTGTTTGTGAGTTGTTTATAAGCTACACTTGACCATGATCGCATTGCGCCGCTATCAGCTTGAAGATGGAAGCATCCCTGTTACGGAGTGGTTGCGCAGCTTGCGAGACGTGCGTGCGAGGGCGCAAATCGAGGTTCGGTTGCGGCGCGTGTCTGCGGGCAATTTTGGTGATTGCAAACCAGTGGGCGAGGGTGTTTCGGAGCTGCGGGTAGATATTGGATCGGGTTACCGTGTGTATTACGGGAAGCACGGGCAGGAACTGGTGGTTTTGTTGTGCGGTGGCGACAAAGGATCGCAGCAGGCCGACATTGCATGTGCCAAGGCATATTGGGCGGGCTGGAAACGGAGAAATTCATGAAAAAAGTATTGCGTGCATCGGTGTCTCACACCGGGGAAACCATCAAGGAATTGCGTGCTGACCGGCAGTTTGCCATCGAGTATCTGAAGGCTGCGCTGGTGGAGTTGGATGATCCCGACAACCGTGCGGCGGGACTTTTGGCTTTGCGCGATGTGGCCGAGGCCTATGGCGGCTTGGGGGCTGTTGCAGCGCAGGCCGGCATCAGCCGGGAAGCGCTTTACCGTTCGTTATCCCCGAAGGGTAATCCGACCTTGAAAACGCTGCTGGCCGTGTTGAAGTTTGTGGGAATGCGCCTGTCGGTCGAGCCGGAAAATCACGTTCATGCGTAGCTTCATGCTTGCGAAAGTTTAAAGGGACACATTAAAGGTATCAACTTGGTAACTACTCAGTTCGAAGTCATATGCTTGAAAATAGCGACAACGCCAGTCCCTTCCCCCTGGAAGGGGGAAGGTTAGGATGGCGGTCATGACACGGCGTTGCGAAGCATCTGGGGCGGGAATGGCCGCCTCACACCCGCTCCCGCAATCGGCTGGTTCGCCATAACCAGCGACTTGGCGAGCGTTTTTTGCTCGCCTAGTCGAATGGCTAGTTGTTCCATCAGTAACGTGTCGCGGGATGTGGGGGTGGAAGGGTGGAATCATCGCAAAGTATCTTTTACCCCACCTTTCTACCCCCATCCCAGCCTTCCCCCTGCATGGGGGAAGGAGAAAAGCCGCCGCACCTGAGTAGTTGTATTCCGCATAATATTTATCACTGACCACTTTATCACTGACCACGGTTATCAAAGATGAAAAACAAAATATTGCACCGCATGCCGCACAAGGTTTTGAATTTGGCGATGGTGTTGTTGAGCCTGTCCACGTTTCCCGCTTGGGCGACCACGGTGCGTATGCACACCACGCTGGGCGATATCGATGTCCAGCTCATGGATGATGGCGCTCCGTTAACCGTGGCCAACTTCCTCAACTATGTGGAAAGCGGCGTCTACGCCAACTCTTTTATTCATCGCAGCGTGCCTGGATTCATTATCCAAGGGGGGGGCTATAGCTGGAACAGCACGAGCAGTGGCGTTGACAGCGTTCCTGCCAACGCGCCGGTGGCCAACGAATTCAGCGCCAGCCGTTCCAACCTGCGCGGTACTATTGCCATGGCCAAGCTGGGCGGCGATCCCAACAGTGCATCCAGCCAGTGGTTTTTCAACCTGGCGGACAACTCGTCCAATCTGGACAATCAGAACGGCGGATTCACGGTGTTCGGTGAGGTGACCGGCAACGGTATGCAGGTTGTCGATGCGATCGCAGCCTTGCCCATACGCAGTGCCGGTGGTGCGCTCGGCAGCTTGCCGTTGGCCAGTGTGCCCACTTCCGTGGTCACCGAGCAGAACCTGGTGATTATCACCGATGTCGAGGTGCTGCCCGAGCCGGTCGCAGGCGCGTCTGTTTCCGTGGTGGAGTTCTACAACGCCAATCTCGACCACTATTTCATCACGGCCGATGCAGGCGAGGCGGCGGGCATCGATAACGGCAGCGCGGGACCCGGCTGGAGCCGCACCGGCAATAGCTTCAAGTCGGGCGGCAGCGTTTCCGTGTGCCGTTTTTACGGCAGCCAGTCGCCCGGCCCCAATTCGCATTTTTATACGGCCGATACCGGCGAGTGTGATGGCCTCAAGCAACAGCAGGCCAGCACGCCGGATACAGAGAAGCGCTGGAATTTCGAAAGCCTGGATTTTGCTTCAACGCCGCTGTCCAATGGCGCTTGCCCTGGCGGCACCACGCCGGTTTATCGCGCCTACAACAACGGGTTTGCCCGGGGGGTTGATTCCAACCATCGCCTCACCAGCAGTCTGGCTGCCATCAATGAAGTCGTGGCGCGCGGCTGGAGCGATGAGGGAGCGGTGATGTGCGCACCGCTCTGACAGGATCAGGAAAAGAAACGCCGGCTGGCTTCCGCAGGAATATTCATTCCCGTCGCTTGCGCGCGTTGTAAGAGTTCCCAGTAGTAGCGGTAGGAAGCGCGATCATGCAGCTTGCCTTCCTGCTGGATAGGCCCCCAGGCCGCGTCCTGGGCGGCGATTAGCAGGGCGGCGGCCTCGTCGACTTCGGCAAAATCCGGGCGCATGGCTTCGACGATGGGCATGATCTGGTTCGGATGGATGCTCCACATGCGCAGGAAGCCGAGCTCTTGCCGGGCGCGGCGGGCGTCTTCGCGCACCACATCGGCATCGCGGATTTCGGTGGTGACGTTGTGGCTGGGCACGACACCGTTGCCCAAGGCGGCGGCGGCAATCGCGCACTTGGCGCGCACCACCAGCGCATGGCTGAACTGGCCGGGCGAGCGCATCGCGGCGGCGGGAATTGCGCCGTGATGCGCGGAGACGAAATCCATCAGGCCGAAGTCGAGAACCTCGACATGCGGCAGGCGGGCGATCTCCCAGGCCTCATGCAGCGCGCCGGGTGTCTCGATCAGCACATGCACGGGAATCTCGCGGGCAATGCCGCAGCGGTTGCGCAGCTCGTCGAGCGCGGCGATCTGCGTCGCAACATCCCGGGCGCTCTCCGGCTTGGGCAATACGATATAGGCCACGCGCTGCCCGGCCTGGCTGATGACGATTTCCAGTTCGTCGCGCCAGATTGGATGCCGGACATCATGGATGCGCACGCCGATGCGGTCGAAGCGGTTTGTGCCGGACAGAATCACTGCGGCGATCATGGCCGCGTGCTCGTGCTCCTTGCCTGCCGGAGCCCCGTCTTCACAGTCGGCGGTAATGTCGAATACAGCCCGTCCATCGACCGCTAATTCCGCTTGAATCTGGAGCGCCTTGTTCAGTAATTTCTCGCTGCCGGCAAAGTGTTCGCAAGCGGCCAGCATGGGGAATGGCCGGTTGCCCGCATAGAGCACGTCGGATGGAGGGATGAGGTTATTCATGCGAGGGGATCTCTAAAAATGGCGAGCATCATCGGGTCGAATATTATCATACGCAGTAGCGCCGATTTTCCATGGCGCATTTTTACGGGTAGGGCGGTGGCCACCCTTGATGATGAAATGTCTCGCAAGATTGCTTCACCTTTTACCCCAAACCCCTCCCGGCCTCCCCTTGTCAGGGGAGGAGGTGGCTCTCCCCCTGACAAGGGGGAGCTGGAGGGGGTTTGGGGTTCCATTTTGTGTTGTTTCACAATAAAAAGGCGGCGCACACGCGCCGCACTTTTTAGGGCAGTGCCCGATAACGGCTACCGCACACAGTCCACAAAATACCCCTGCTTCCCATTCACTGTTTCGGTCACCAGGCCGTGGATGTCGGTTTCGAAACCGGGCAGTTTCTGCTTAAAGTCGCGCGCAAACTTGAGATAGTCCACGATAGTTTTATTGAATATCTCGCCCGGGATGAGCAGCGGGATGCCCGGTGGATAGGGGGTCAGCAGCACCGCGGTGATGCGCCCTTCAAGCTGGTCAATCTCCACGCGATCAATTTCGTCGTGCGCCATTTTGGCGAACGCGTCAGACGGCTTCATCGCCGGCTGCATGTCTGATAAATACATTTCGGTGGTCATGCGCGCGACGTTGTGCGTCTTGTAGGTATCGTGAATTTGCTGGCACAAATCGCGCAGGCCGACACGCTCGTATTGCGGATGCTTGATGGCAAATTCCGGCAGGATGCGCCAGATTGGCTGGTTCTTGTCGTAGTCGTCCTTGAATTGCTGCAACGCGGTGAGCAGCGTGTTCCAGCGGCCTTTGGTGATGCCGATGGTGAACATGATGAAAAACGAATACAGCCCGCACTTCTCCACGATCACGCCGTGCTCGGAGAGGTATTTGGTGACCATCGCGGCGGGGATGCCGCTGTCGGCGAAGTCGCCGTCCACGTCCAGCCCCGGCGTGATGATGGTCGCCTTGATCGGGTCGAGCATGTTGAAGCCTTCGGCGAGATTGCCGAAGCCGTGCCATTTGTCGGTTGCGCGCAGCACCCAATCCTCGCGCGAGCCGACGCCCTCTTCGGCGATGATGTCCGGCCCCCATACCTTGAACCACCAGTCGCTACCGAATTCCGCGTCCACCTTTTTCATCGCGCGACGGAAATCCATCGCCTCGGCGATCGATTCTTCGACCAATGCCGTGCCGCCGGGCGGCTCCATCATTGCCGCCGCCACGTCGCACGAGGCGATGATGGCGTACTGCGGGCTGGTCGAGGTATGCATCAAATAGGCCTCGTTGAACACATGGTTGTTGAGCTTGCGGCTCTGTGGTTCGCGCACCAGGATCTGCGAGGCCTGCGATAGTCCGGCCAGCAGCTTGTGGGTGGATTGTGTGGCGAAGATCATCGAGTCTCTGGCAAGCGGGCGATCCTTGCCGATGGCGTGCATGTCCTTGTAGAACTCGTGAAAGGCCGCATGCGGCAGCCAGGCCTCGTCGAAGTGCAAGGTGTCTATGCGCCCGTCCAGCATTTCTTTGAGCATCTCCACGTTGTATACCACGCCGTCGTAGGTGCTCTGGGTGATAGTCAGGATGCGCGGTTTCTTGGCCTTGTCTTTGATAAACGGGTTTGCGTCGATCTTGCGCTGGATATTCTGCGGGTCGAACTCGGATTTCGGGATCGGCCCGATGATGCCGTAGTGGTTGCGCGTCGGGGTCAGAAATACCGGCACCGCGCCGGTCATCATGATGGCGTGCAGGATGGACTTGTGGCAGTTGCGATCCACCACCACGATGTCGTCCGGCGCGACGGTCGAATGCCACACGATTTTGTTCGAAGTCGAAGTGCCGTTGGTGACAAAGAACAAATGGTCGGCGTTGAAAATACGCGCGGCATTGCGCTCCGATGCCGCCACCGGGCCGGTGTGATCGAGCAATTGCCCGAGTTCATCCACCGCGTTGCATACGTCGGCGCGCAGCATGTTTTCGCCGAAAAACTGGTGGAACATCTGCCCGACCGGCGATTTCAGGAAGGCAACGCCGCCCGAATGTCCCGGGCAGTGCCAGGAATAGGAGCCGTCCTGCGCGTAATGCAGCAGCGCGCGGAAAAACGGCGGCGCCAGCGAGTCGAGATAGCTCCTGGCCTCGCGGATGATGTGGCGCGCCACGAACTCAGGCGTGTCTTCGTGCATGTGGATAAAGCCGTGCAGCTCGCGCAGGATGTCGTTCGGGATGTGTCGCGAGGTGCGCGTCTCGCCGTACAGGTAGATCGGGATGTCGGCATTTTTGAAGCGGATTTCCCCGACGAAGGCGCGCAGTGATTTCAGCGCAACCTCGGTTTCCTCATGGCTGCCAGCGCCGAATTCCTCATCGTCGATGGACAGCAGGAACGCCGATGCGCGGCTCTGCTGCTGCGCGAACGAAGTCAGGTCGCCGTAACTGGTCACGCCGAGCACTTCCATGCCCTCGGTCTCAATCGCCGACGCCAGCGCGCGGATGCCCAGCCCGCTGGCGTTTTCGGAGCGGAAGTCTTCGTCGATAATGACGATGGGAAAACGAAATTTCATGGCTTACTCCCTGTGGGGATAATGAGTCGGCGCGGATTGTCGCAGATTTATGGGCTGGTGGGACTACGGCTCTTGGATAATTTCGAGACGTTCCCTTACGTTTCTTTGGGGAGGTTTTTGTCCGGGCGCGATTTTACCTAATTCCTCGGCAATGCGTGGGTTTTGCTACAATCGCGCCTCATTCAAGGAATCCTGCAATATGCCCCGTAAAATTCTCGTCACCTCCGCGCTGCCCTACGCCAACGGTAGCATCCACCTCGGCCACCTGGTCGAATACATCCAGACCGACATCTGGGTGCGTTTTCAGAAGATGCAAGGCAATACCTGCCACTATGTGTGCGCCGACGACACCCACGGCACGCCCATCATGCTGCGTGCCGAAAAAGAGGGCATCACGCCGGAACAACTGATTGCGAAGGTGTGGGAAGAACACACCCGCGACTTTGCGGCATTTCACGTCGAGTTCGATCACTACGGATCGACCAACTCGGACGAGACCCGCGAATTTGCCGAGCAGATTTATTTGCGGCTCAGGGATGAAGCTAAGCTGATCGAAAAGCGTTCCATCGAGCAATTCTACGATCCGGTCAAGCAGATGTTTCTGCCGGACCGCTTCATCAAGGGCGAATGCCCGAAGTGCCACGCCAAGGATCAATACGGCGACAACTGCGAGGCGTGCGGTGCCACCTACGCGCCCACCGAACTGATCAACCCGTATTCCGCCGTGTCCGGCGCGCAGCCGGAGCGGCGCAACTCGGACCATTATTTCTTCAGACTCTCCGATCCGCGCTGCCAGGAATTCCTGCGCGGATGGACTACCGGCCAATTAACCAAAGAGCCCCCACTGCAACCCGAAGCCGCCAACAAGATGCAGGAATGGCTGGGCGGCGAAGGCGAGAACAAATTATCCGACTGGGATATCTCGCGTGACGCGCCTTATTTCGGTTTCAGGATTCCCGGCACGGAAGATAAATATTTTTACGTGTGGCTGGACGCGCCGGTTGGTTATATGGGCAGCTTCAAGCAATTTTGCGAAAAGCCAACCCTCCCCAACCGCCCTAACCCCCCTACCCCCCCCATACCCCCCTTGTCGGGGGGGGGCGAATCAGGGAGGGCGCCGGTCGCCCCTCTCCTGACAAGGGGAGGCCGGGACGGGTTTTCGCCCTTGAATTTCGACGACTACTGGAAGCCAGGCTCAGACACTGAGCTATACCATTTCATCGGCAAGGACATCCTGTATTTCCACGCGCTGTTCTGGCCCGCAATGCTGCAAAACGCCGGTTTCCGCACCCCGACCAAACTGTTCGCGCACGGTTTTCTCACCGTGAACGGCGAGAAAATGAGCAAGTCGCGCGGCACGTTCATCACCGCGCAGAGCTACACGGATCACATCAACAACACCGAATACCTGCGCTACTACTACGCCGCCAAGCTGAACGGCACGATGGAAGATATCGACCTGAATCTTGAGGATTTTGTGGCGAAGGTGAATAGCGATTTGATCGGCAAGTATATCAACTTGGCTTCAAGAGCTGCGGGCTTCATCACCAAACGGTTTGATGGGAAACTTGCTGCATCTCTTACTTACGAAAGGGAGCGTTTTCTTAAAGGGCTTTTTGTTCTAACCGTCAATATTTCTGGAGATATCGAGAGTTTTATTCAAGGTAAGTTTGCTGAAGAGAATGTCTCAGATGGCGGTCGCACCACTTACATTGCCAGACTCTATGAGGAGCGCAAATATAGCGAAGCTCTCCGAGAAATCATGTATTTGACGGATACCGTAAACAAATTTGTTGACCGTTATAAGCCATGGGAATTAGCCAAACAAGATGGACGAGATGATGAATTACACGAAGTCTGCACCGTTATTTTGAATGCATTCAAAAGCCTCACTGTTTACCTTAAGCCTGTGCTGCCAAAGCTGGCGGAGGATGTTGAAACTTTTCTCAATATCGCACCGCTGCAATGGAATGACGCTCAAACTTTGTTGCTCGACCACACCATCAATACCTACCAACATCTTGCGACCCGCCTCGATCCCAAGCTGATCGAAGCGATGATTGCCGCCAACCAGGAAAGCCTGAAACCCATGCCAGAATCGCATTCCCCAACGCGCCATGCCGAGGCGCAGCAACACCATGCCCCCTCGCAAGCTCTCCCCCCCCAGCCCCCCTTCGTCGAAGGGGGGAGTGCAAGCGTGCAGGCCGCCGGCACTATTCCCCCCTTTGCAAAAGGGGGGCTCGGGGGGATTTCACCCGTCGCTGAAACCATCTCCATCGACGACTTCAATAAGGTGGATTTACGCGTGGCGATGATCGTCAACGCGGAGCATGTCGAAGGTGCGGAGAAATTATTGAAGCTGACGCTGGACATCGGCGAGGAAAAGCCGCGCACGGTGTTTGCGGGCATCAAGTCGGTTTATGATCCGGAAAAGTTAAAAGGACGCATGACGGTGATGGTCGCCAACCTCGCACCGCGCAAGATGAAGTTTGGCATGTCAGAAGGGATGGTGCTGGCCGCCTCTGGCGAGACGCCCGGCTTGTTCATTCTCAGCCCGGATGAGGGCGCGCAGCCGGGAATGCGGATTAAGTAGTGCGCAGGCCGGCTTGGGTGCTTGGATCGCTACGAGTTTCACCGCAAAGTGAGTGGGAACCGGTTGAAAATCAGGTATAATCCGCCGCTTTTCTGCGCGCGCATATTTTGGGCGGCATTACGCAATTGGGAATCTGAATATGGCAAAGCCTAAAGACAAGAAAAAACTGGACAAGAAACAAGCTGTTGACATTCCGCAGCCCACCATTGACCAGCAGCAGGATATCGAGGCGCGGCGCACGCGCCTGAAAGCCTTGATCGTGCTGGGCAAGGAGCGCGGCTATCTGACTTTCGCGGAAATCAACGATCATTTGCCGGACATGCTCGAGGTCGAACAGATCGAGAGCGTGGTGAGCATGATCAACGACATGGGCATCACGGTGTGTGACGTCGCCCCGGATGCGGAAACGCTGATTATGACGGACACCGCTCCCGTGGCTGCGGATGAGGATGCGGCCGAGGAGGCGGAAGCCGCGCTGTCTACGGTAGACTCGGAATTTGGTCGCACCACCGACCCGGTGCGCATGTATATGCGCGAAATGGGTACAGTCGAGTTGCTCACCCGCGAGAAAGAAATCGAGATTGCCAAGCGCATCGAGGAGGGCCTGAAGCACATGATCCAGGCGATCTCCGCGTGCCCGGCGACGATTGCCGAAATCCTCACGCTGGCGGCCAAAATCGAGAGCGACCAGATGCGCATCGACGAGCTGATCGACGGCTTTGTCGATAGAGAAGACGAGGCCGTGATCGGTGAAGACGATGATGAGGGGGAAGCGGAAGAAGAAGGTGCGGATGTCGCTGACGAGGAAGAGGATGAGGAGGCGTCCGCCGCTGCTGCCGCCGCCAATCTGGCACAGCTCAAGGCCGATGCTCTGGCGCGTTTTGCCGTGATTTCCGACCTGTTTATCAAAATGGGTAAGGCGTATGAAAAATTCGGCTATCGCAGCAAGCAGTATGACAAGTTTCAATCCGGCATTTCCGATGAGCTGATGAACTTCCGTTTTTCAGCGAAACAAGTGAATTCCTTGTGCGACACCATGCGCGGCCTGGTCGAAGAAGTGCGCAAATGCGAGCGCAGTATCCAGGATATGTGTGTGAGCAAGAGCAAAATGCCACGCGCGTACTTCATTAAGGTTTTTCCGGGTAACGAGGATAACCTGCAATGGGTCGCGCAGGAATTGAAGGCCAAAAAACCCTACAGCGAGGCGATGGAACGCTACCAGCATGCCATTGTCGAGCAGCAGCAATGCCTGCTGGATCTGGAGCGACGCGTCGGTATCCCGATCAAGGACCTGAAGGAAATCAACAAACAGATGACCAACGGCGAAGCCAAGGCGCGCCGCGCCAAGCGCGACATGATCGAGGCCAACCTGCGCCTGGTGATTTCCATCGCCAAAAAATATACCAACCGCGGCCTGCAATTCCTCGACCTGATCCAGGAAGGCAACATCGGCCTGATGAAGGCGGTGGACAAGTTCGAATACCGCCGTGGCTACAAGTTTTCGACCTATGCAACCTGGTGGATACGCCAGGCGATCACCCGTTCCATCGCCGACCAGGCGCGCACCATCCGCATCCCGGTACACATGATCGAAACCATCAACAAGATGAACCGCATCTCGCGGCAGATCATGCAGGAAACCGGCCTGGAGCCGGATGTGGCGACCCTGGCCATCAAGATGGAAATGCCGGAAGACAAGATCCACAAGATCTTGAAAATCGCCAAGGAGCCGATCTCCATGGAAACTCCGGTGGGCGACGACGACGATTCGCATCTGGGCGATTTCATCGAAGACTCGAACACCGCCGTGCCGATCGATGCGGCAATTTACGAAAGCCTGCGCGGCGCGACGGCGGACATTCTCGACAGTCTGACCCAGCGCGAGGCCAAGGTGTTGCGGATGCGTTTCGGTATCGAAATGAACACCGACCATACGCTGGAAGAAGTCGGCAAACAGTTCGACGTAACCCGCGAACGCATCCGCCAAATCGAAGCCAAGGCTCTGCGCAAACTGCGCCACCCGTCACGTTCCGAGAGGCTCAAGAGCTTTCTCGATAGCGAAGGCTAATCTCTTACGGGTCGTTAGCTCAGTTGGTTAGAGCAGAGGACTCATAATCCTTTGGTCCGCGGTTCAAGTCCGCGACGACCCACCAATTAAAAAGCTCGACGTTATGCCGGGCTTTTTCTTTGCCCACTTTAAGCCTAATAATGCTGGCGGGGTTCAGGGTGAAGATGCGTTGATTCATTTGCTGCCAATTCTGTGTTTTTGATGCCTGCCACACCGAGACTCCTCTCTTTTCTACATTTTGTGCTCCTACGTTGTGGTTGATGACGATGACATGAACCCGGATTTTCCATTAGCCCTTGGGTTTTCAAAAATCAAGGGGTTGTAGGTCGGGTTTTAACCCGACATGTCGGGCTGAAGCCCGACCTACGCTCTAATGGAAAATCCGGGATGAACACTCTGTTCGATTACAAAGCAAGTATATTTTACAGAAACGATATTACTACCTACTGACAATCGCAATCACACCGCCTACAATTCTCTCCATCGCCAGAAATGCGTTTTCTACAGATATGAAAAAATTGGGTCAAGTAGCAAGTATTCGCATGGGTTACCCATTCCGTTCGCGCCTTGAGCACGACGCAACGGGAAGCCTTGCAGTTGTTCAGATGAAAGACATTGATGACACCAACTTGCTACATGTTGAAGGTGCGGTTCGTGTAAATCTGACAGACATTAAAGAGCATCACTTAATCAGATTAGGCGACCTGGTATTTCGCTCCCGTGGGCGGACAAATTCAGTGGCGCTAGTGTCGGCAGACATTGGGCCAGCAGTCCTTGCTGCTCCAATGCTCTTGATTCGGCCCATCGAGGTGTTGCCAGCCTATCTGCTCTGGTACATCAATCTGCCAGCAATTCAGGCAGGGTTGGCAGCACAGGCTGAGGGTACTGCAGTTCGAATGATCAGCAAAGCTGCGCTGGAAGAATTGGAAATACCGGTACCAAGTCAGCGCAAGCAACGACTAATTGTTGAAGTATCAGATTTGGCCACGGCTGAGCAAAGGTTGCTGGAGCAGATCGCACAAGAAAGAAAGCATCTCGCTGATGGAGTCTTGGTACGTTATGCAAAAAATACCCGGCAGTCGCCGGACCAACGAGTTTAAGGATAAGGGAAATATATGAGCAATCAAGTCACCCAGCAAGACGTCAACAGCACCGCATGGGCTGCCTGTGATACTTTCCGTGGCGTCGTTGACCCGGCTCAGTACAAGGACTACATCCTCGTCATGCTGTTCCTGAAATACATCAGCGACCTGTGGCAAGACCACTATAACAACTATCGCAAGCAGTATGGTGACGACGATGAACGTATCCGGCGAAAGCTGGATCGCGAGCGCTTCACGCTGCCCTTCGTCGAATTCAAAGACGAAAAAACCGGCGAAGTCATTGAGCGTTTCGCCGGTGATTTCAACAGCCTGTACGAGCGGCGCAATGCGGCCAATATCGGCGAATTGATCAACATCGTGCTGGATGGCATCGAGGATGCCAACAAGGCCAAACTCGACCGCGTATTTCGCAACATCGACTTCAACTCCGAAGCCAACCTCGGCCAGACCAAGGATCGCAACCGTCGCCTAAAAAATCTGCTGGAAGATTTCGCCAAGCTCGACTTGCGCCCCTCGCTTGTTTCCGAGGACCTCATCGGCAATGCCTACATCTATTTAATTGAGCGCTTCGCCTCTGACGCAGGCAAGAAGGCAGGCGAGTTCTACACGCCCAAGCAGGTGTCGCGTTTGCTCGCTAGACTAGCCAAACCCAAACCCGGCAACCGCATCTGCGACCCGGCCTGCGGTTCTGCCGGTTTGCTGATCGAAGCGGCGGCATTGGTGGAGGAAACGGGCAGCCGTGATTTTGCCCTCTTCGGTCAGGAAGTGAACGGCAGTACCTGGGCGCTGGCGCGCATGAACATGTTCCTGCACGGCAAGGATTCCGCCCGGATCGAATGGGGTGACACGCTCAACAGCCCAGCACTGGTGGAAGCCGACCGCCTGATGCGTTTCGATGTGGTGGTCGCCAATCCGCCTTTCAGCCTCGATAAGTGGGGTTCTGAACACGCCGAATCGGATCGCTTCAACCGTTTCTGGCGCGGCGTACCGCCCAAATCCAAGGGCGACTACGCCTTCATCACGCACATGGTTGAAACCGCTCTGCCGCAGGCTGGCCGGGTGGCTGTGGTCGTGCCTCATGGCGTGCTGTTCCGTGGCGGTGCTGAAGGCCGCATCCGGCAAAAGATGATTGAGGACAACTTGCTCGATACCGTCATCGGTTTGCCGGCCAACCTCTTCCCCACCACATCTATTCCGGTAGCCGTTCTGGTGTTTGACCGCTCGCGGGAAAAAGGCGGTGAACGCGAGAATTGCCGCGACGTGCTGTTTATTGATGCCAGTCGCGACTTTCAGGCGGCCAAAACCCAGAATGCTCTGTTCGACTCGCACTTGGACAAGATCGTCGCCACCTTCGACGCGCGCGCCAATGTTGATAAATACGCCTACGTCGCCACGCTGGACGAGATTGCCGAAAACGACTTCAACCTCAACATTCCGCGCTATGTGGACACCTTCGAGGAAGAGGTAGAAATTGACGTGGCTGCCGTGGAGCAGGAAATCGAACGCCTCGAAAGTGAACTGGTTGAGGTGCGCGCCAAGATGAAAACCTATCTCAAGGAGTTGGGCGTATGACTAAAAAAACCACGATGCCTGCGGTACGCGCCGAGGATCACATTATTCTTTTTCAGGAAAAATCCATCCGTCGATCATGGCACGGGGAAGAGTGGTGGTTTGCCATTGTCGATGTTGTCGCGGCACTCACAGATTCAGTTCAGCCAGAGGGCTACGTCAAAGACTTACGTCGCCGAGACAAAGAGCTAGCTAAAGGGTGGGGGCAAATTGCCACCCCCCTTCGGGTCGAAACAGAGGGCGGCGTTCAACGTGTCAACTGCGCCAACACCGAAGGCCTTTTCCGCATCATACAGTCCATTCCGTCACCCAAGGCCGAACCCTTCAAGCGCTGGTTGGCGCAGGTCGGTTACGAGCGCGTCAAGGAAATTGAAGACCCTGAATTGGCAAGCGCCCGCGCCCGCGAACTCTACGAAGCCAAGGGTTACCCAAAGGACTGGATCGAAAAGCGCATGCGTTCCATCACCATTCGAGGGGCGCTGACCGACGAATGGAAAGTGCGCGGTGTCGCTGAAGGCCGCGAATACGCCATCCTCACTGCCGAAATCGCCCGCGCCACTTTCGGCGTCACCCCCGGCGAGCACAAAAAGCACAAGGGGTTGGCGCAGGCAAAAACCGCCAACCTGCGCGACCACATGACCGACCTGGAACTGATCTTCACCATGCTCGGCGAAGCGGGCACCACCGAAATCGCCAAACGCAAGGACGCCCAGGGCTTCGTCGGCAACCGCAACGCCGCCAAGGAAGGCGGCACGGTCGCCGGCAATGCCCGCAAGGAACTCGAAGCCAAGACCGGCGTACCGGTAGTGAGCAAGCAGAATTTCCTGAATTCTCCTGAGAAGACAATGACGGAGAAGGCGGTAACAGCCTTCATCGAAACCCAGACCGAAGCGCTGGCACCGTCGGTGGTTGAAAAGCCCAAAACCCGCAAACGGGTGGCGGCCAAGGTGCGCCAGACCATCGACGAACTGGGCGCCACCATGCCAAAAGCATCGCCAACTCCAGATGTGGGTAAGCAACTTAAAACGAACACAAAGGAGGACGCAACTGTTGCGAATTTTGCAACACTTCAAAATGAACGAAGTCGTAAGTCAACTGTTGCCAAAATGGAAACAGTTCAAACTGAAAGCGAACAAGCAGAATCCGCAACTACCGAGGATTTCTCGGTAGTTCAAAAAGAAGGCCAATGGGTAGGCAAGGGGCGGGGGAAGAAATCATGAACTGGGCAACCGTACCTATTGGCACGGTTATCCGCTCCTCGCAATATGGGCTGTCGCTCCCGGCAGGCCCGGACGGCAACATACCGATTGTTGGCATGAAAGACATTCAGAATGGTCGCGTGCGAATTGATTCAAAGGTATGCGTCAATTTGTCAGAAGAGGATGCGTGTGATTACCTTTTGGCAGATGGAGACATCCTCCTGAATCGAACCAACAGCCCCGATCTGGTTGGGAAAACGGGCATATACCGAGGTAATGGAAAGGCAGTGTTCGCATCCTATTTGGTGCGATTGGTACTGGATCGTGAACGCGTTGACCCCGACTACGTAATCCAGATTCTGGCCAGCGAAAGCGGTCAACGCAATATCAAGCAACTGGCTACACGAGCAATCAGCCAAGCCAATCTGAATCCAACAACGTTTAAAAAACACTTCCAGATTCCGCTCCCAGAGCTAAATGAGCAAGTTGGAATCAGGGATGTACTTTTGGCATGGGATTCCGCCATTGAGAAAATCGAGCGGCTGATTGCTTTGAGAGCCAGACAGAAAGCGTGGCTTCTCACACAGGTAATTGCTGCCATCGGCCAAACTACTAAATTAGGGCATTTCCTAAAGCAGGTATCTCGCCCCGTCCCTAAACCCACCGAACCTTATTGGGCTCTGGGTATTCGCAGCCATGGAAAAGGCACTTTCCAGCGTTTCGTCAAAGACCCAAGTAGCGTGGATATGGAAGAACTCTACGCGCTGAATCGTGACAACTTGATCGTCAACATCACTTTTGCATGGGAGGGTGCAATAGCCTTCGTCAAGCCGGAAGATGAACGCTGCTTGGTTTCTCATCGCTTCCCGACTTATGAAGTCAATCGCGAAATTGCCGATCCAATCTTCGTGAAGTACATCGTCAATTGCAAAGCTTTCTTTTCGCAGCTTGCATTGATTTCGCCGGGTGGCGCAGGCCGTAACCGGGTACTCAACAAAAAAGATTTCCTCAAGTTGGAAGTTTCTCTGCCGCCACTTGCCGAGCAAAAGCGGCTGGCACAGGTTTTAGCAACCACGGATTTGCTCATCGAAAAAGAAACCTCGTTGCTCGCAGCCCTTAAATCTCAAAAGCGCGGCCTGATGCAAAAACTTCTTACCGGCCAGTGGCGGTTGAACATAACAACAACTCTCAAGGAATAATTTGATGGCAAAAAAACTGATCCCCATGGCGATTTCCTATGATTTCGACGGCACTTTGGCGCCGGGAAACATGCAGGAATACGACTTCATTCCAGCCATCAATATGCTGTCCAAACATTTCTGGGCATCGGTGAACGATCTTGCGGAAAAACATGAGATGGATCAGATACTCGCCTATATGTACGCCATGCTCGAAGAGGCGCGAAAGGCAAAGGTCGCGGTTCGAAAGGCTGACTTCAAGAACTTCGGTGCGAATATCGAATTGTTCCCCGGCGTGAAGGGCTGGTTCAAGCGGATTAACGCCTATGCCAAGACCAAAGGAGTGCGGCTGGAGCATTTCATTATCTCTTCCGGTATTCGGGAAATGGTTGAAGGCACACCTATCTACAAGGAGTTTAAGAAGGTATATGCCTCCGGGTTCATGTTCGACCATAACGGCGTTGCCTGCTGGCCGGCCTTGGCGGTGAACTACACGACTAAGACCCAATACCTGTTCCGCATCAACAAAGGCAGCCTGGATGTTCACGATAATTCCATCATCAACAAATATGTGCCTAAGGAGCAGCGTTCTGTTCCCTTCGAACACATGGTTTTTGTTGGTGACGGGGAAACCGACATTCCCTGCATGCGGCTGGTCAAGGATCAAGGCGGCCATTCCATCGCGGTCTATAACCCAGGCAAGCACGGTGCAAAAAAGCATGCGCAGCAGTTGATCAAGGATGGGCGCGCAACCTTGTTTGCTACAGCTGACTATCAGGAAGGCAGCGCTATTGATTTAGCCGTAAAGGCCATCATTGACAAAATCGAAGCATCTTCACGAGTCGCATAGGGGATGCTATGAAAAGCTTCCAGTTCAACGAAAAACACCTCTCGCAGATTCCCGCGCTGCAACTGCTGGCCAATCTCGGCTATCGCTATTTGACTCCGGCGCAGGCATTGGCGATGCGCGGCGGGCGACTTTCCAATGTGCTGATGGAGGAGGTGTTGCGCGACAGTCTCAAGCGCATCAACCGCATTCAGCACAAGGGCGACAACTATCTGTTCAGCGAGGAAAATCTCCAGAGCGCCATTCAGCGCCTGAAGAATGTGAAATACGATGGCCTGCTGAAAACCAACGAGGCTGTCTATGACCTGCTGACACTGGGCGTGGCATTAGAGCAGTCGGTGGAAGGTGCGGTGCGCAGTTTCACGCTCAACTATATTGACTGGAAAAACCCGGAAAACAATGTCTATCACGTCACCGCCGAATTCTCGGTGGAGCGCACCCGCAGCCACGAGACGGCACGGCCTGACATCGTGCTGTTCGTCAATGGCATTCCCTTCGCGGTGATCGAGTGCAAATCGCCCAAAACCGAAGTGGCGCAGGCAGTTTCGCAGATAATCCGCAATCAGCGTGATGAGTACATCCCGACGCTGTTCACCTATGCCCAGTTGGTGATTGGCACCAACAAGAACCACTGCAAATACGCCACCGTGGGCACATCTGCCAAGTACTGGGCGGTGTGGCGCGAGGAGCGGGAAGAAAAGGACGAGGACGGTGCATCATTGCGGGCGGTGCTGGATCAACCCTTGCCGCAGGAGGCCAAAGCCGGGCTCTATGAGTTGCTGGCCGAAGGATTCGGCGTGCGCGAATCCGATGCCGAATACCTGGTGCGCCGGGCGCTGACCGAGCAGGACCGCACGATTTATGCGTTGTGCCGCCCCGAGCGCCTGCTGCGCATGGCGCTGATGTTTACGGTATTCGATAGCGGGCGGCGTAAGATTGCCCGCTACCAGCAATTCTTCGCGGTCGAGCGCATCGTTGGACGGGTAAAGCAGCGGGACGATGCGGGCCGACGGGACGGCGGTATCGTCTGGCACACCCAAGGTTCAGGCAAGTCGCTGACGATGGTGATGCTCGCCAAGGCGCTGGTGCTGGATCTCGATATCCGCACGCCGCGCATCGTGCTCGTGACTGATCGTGTTGATCTCGACAAGCAACTCGGCAACACCTTCGCGGCCTGCGGCCTGACACCGGATCGCGCTGAATCGGGCCGGCACTTGGTGGAACTGGTCGCCGAAAACAAAGCGCACATCGTTACCACGTTGATCAATAAATTCGACAAGGCGCTGTCCACGCGCAAATTTCAGGATGAATCCACCGAGATATTTGTGCTGGTAGATGAAACCCAGCGCACGCAATTGGGCATGTTCGCCGCGCGGATGCGGCAGATGTTCCCCAACGCCTGCTACATCGGCTTTACCGGCACGCCCTTGCTCAAACGCGAGAAGAGCGACGTGATGCGTTTCGGCGGCATCATTCATACCTACGCCATCAATCAGGCGGTATCGGATGGCGCCATCGTGCCGCTGCTCTACGAGGGGCGACTGGTAGAAATCGAGCAGAACAAAGCGGCGATTGATGTCTGGTTCGAGCGCCACACACAAGGGCTGACGCCCGCGCAGAAGGCCGACTTGAAGAAAAAATATGCGCGCGCGGAAACGCTCAACAAAACCGATCAGGTAATCTACATGCGCGCCTTCGACATCAGCGCGCATTTCCGCCAGAACTGGCAGGGCACGGGTTTCAAGGCTCAGCTAGTGGCCCCCTCCAAGGTGGCGGCGCTGAAGTACAAATCTTTCCTGGATGATCTTGGCGAGGTGACCAGCGAGGTCATCATTTCGGCACCCGACGAGCGGGAAGGCTTCGACGACGTGGACGACGAAGAATCCACCGATGAGGTCGTCGCCTTCTGGCAACGCATGATGAAGCGTTACGGCGATGCTGAGTCCTACGAAACGCAGATCGTCAATGGCTTCAAGCACGGCAGCGACCCGGAAATTCTCATTGTGGTCAGCAAGCTGCTGACCGGCTTCGACGCGCCGCGTAACACCGTGCTATACCTTACGCGCAACCTCAAGGAACACACCCTGCTACAAGCTATCGCTCGCGTGAATCGACTGTACGACGATGATGACGGAGCCAAGCCCAAGGAGTTTGGCTACATCATCGACTACGCCGGCATCCTGGGCGAACTCGATCAAGCACTGACCACTTACAGCGCATTGGATGGATTCGAGGAGGGCGATCTCGCCGGGGCACTAACCAGCATCAACGACGAGGTGCGCCAACTGCCGCAGCGTCACGCCGAATTGTGGGACGTGTTCAAGACCGTGGCCAACCGGCAGGATGAGGAGGCATTTGAGCAACTGCTGGGCGACGAAAAAATCCGTGAGAACTTTTACGAGCGACTCTCGGCCTATGCCAAAACGCTGGCCATTGCCATGTCTTCCGAGGGATTCATCACCACCACACCGGAGAATCGACTCAAGGGTTACAAGGCTGACCTTAAGCGCTTTACCAATCTGAAGGCTGCGGTGAAATTGCGCTACGCCGAATCCATCGACTATCGGGACTACGAGCCGAAAATTCAGAAATTGCTCGACACCCACATCTCGGCCAGCGAGGTATTGAAGCTTAACGAGCCGGTGAATATTTTCGATGTCGCGGCTTTCCAGCAAGTTGTCGAGGAGCAAGGTCAGGGCAAACCGACTGCCGCCAAAGCGGACATGATTGCCCACGCCACCAAGCGCGCTATCACCGAGCATCTGGACGAAGACCCTGCGTTCTTCGAGAAATTCTCCAAACTGATCCAGCAGGCCATCGACGACTACCGTGCCGGGCGGATTTCCGATCTGGAGTACCTGAAACGGGCGAGCGAAATTAAGGACGCGGTGGTCAACCGCAAGACCGATGACGTGCCAGCCGTCCTGCACGGCAACGATCACGCGATTGCCTGCTTCGGCATCCTCGAACCGTATTTCGGTCGGCATGTTACTGATGCCACGCAGGCGAAGGAAATTGCAGCAGAAGCGGCCGTCAGCATTTGGGCGATTGTCGAGCGTAACCGAGTCGTGGGCTTTTGGGACAACCTGGATGCGCAACGCCGGACAATGAATGAGATGGACGATTTCCTCTATGACATCATTCGGGGCGAGCGGGTCATTCCTCTGACCACCGAGGAAATGGATGAAATTATCAATCGCTCGATGCAATTGGCCAGACACCGGATACCCGCGTGAAAACCATGATGCAAGAGATCGTCTTCGGCACAGAAACCATCGGCTACGAGATTCGTTTCCTGCCGACACGACGCACGCTCGGGATCGAGGTGCACCCAGATATGTCCGTGGTCGTTCGTGCACCAGCCGATTGCGATCCTGCAACCATTCGTGACAGAGTCGGCAAACGTGCCTCCTGGATCAGCAAGCAACTGACCAATTTTGAACGCTACAGTCCGAGGACCCCGGCGCGACAGTACGTGAGTGGCGAAACACATCTCTACCTCGGTCGGCAATATCGGCTGAAAGTGGTGGCCGGCGAACCGGCATCGGTGAAGATGAATCGAGGGAATCTGGTGTTGATTCTCTCGGATAAGGCCGATCCAGATCGAGTGAAAGCACTGCTGCACCGCTGGTATCTGGATCATGCCAGGCAGATTTTTATTGATGTGCTGGATGAATTTATACCGCGATTCAAGGGGCATCAGCGGCCACGCCTGATCGTGCGGGCAATGCAGTCGCGCTGGGGCAGCCTGTCTCCGTCCGGCACGATGACGCTGAATGCAAATCTGGTTCGGACGCCTCGCCCCTGCATCGAATATGTCGTGGCCCATGAACTGTGTCACCTCAAACATCGCGATCACAACACCAGTTTTTTTCGGCTGCTTAGGCAGGTGATGCCGGATTGGGAAAAGCGGAAACAGCGATTGGAAACAGCACTTTTATGAGGATCAAGTGATGAGCTACCAAGCAACCGTATTTAAAGTAATGATTGCATCTCCAAGCGATGTTGCGGCCGAACGAAATGTTATTCGTGAGGTCATCACGGAATGGAATAATCTCAACGCCGACGCAAGACGTACAGTCCTTTTATCTATCGGATGGGAAACGGTATATCCGACCGCTCACGCAACAGCTTGTACAATTTGCGAAATGCAGCTATTGGGCAGAACAGTCACCGATCTATGGCGAGTATCCGTTGCCTAGGGCATCGCCTCTACCGCACCAGACATTTGAGTGCAGCTTCTTGCTATTACCTGGGATGCTTGCCCACAGTTTAGCTGCGGGGGTATATGAAGCGGCGGATGATCGTCGTGCCGCATACGGACGATGATGCCAAAAAATACAGATAGGATGTCAGCCCGATGCAGTTCGAGCAAAACTGGTTTGCGGTACAGCTAAAAGATGCCGCATAATAAGCGTGTTAAGAGACACGGAATTCAGGGGCAAGCTAAAAAACAAGGGTGTAAAAAGCGAGCGGTGCGCAGCACAAAGGTATTTTAACGAATAGATAGATTGGTACATGAAAGCAATTCTTCTGGTTTTTTTCTTGGCTTCTGCAATATCCACAACTGCACTTGCAGGCACACCAGGCGAGGTCGAGATTGGCAGTTATCTGCGCGAGGCGACGTTGCGCGACTTTTCCGGCAATACGAAAAAATTCTCAGATTACCGTGGGAAACCGCTGATCATTAATGTCTGGGCCAGTTGGTGCAGCCCGTGCCGGTCGGAAATGGGATCGCTGGATCGGCTTGCACGCCGCTATGGCGGGAAACATTTCAATGTTATCGGCATCTCAACCGACGACGATGGGAGTGCGGCTGAGGCGTTCATCAAGCGGTCGAAAATTTCGTTTGTTAACTATCTTGATAGCAAGGTGTTCCTGGAGAATATGTTGGGCGCCAACACGATTCCATTGACCGTTCTGGTAGATGCCAATGGGCGGGTGCTCGATAAAATTCGTGGAGCCCATGAATGGGATAGCCCGGAAATCATAAAGACGATTGAAAAAACATTTCGCATAAAGATGCTACGCTGACTTTGCAGTTCCGGGCTCGGCGAGAAATAATGATCACCCATAAGATGCGATTGTTGGCACTCACGACCGGGAGTCGTTACTTTGCCCCTGATGGTTGCTATTCGATGAAGCGAAGATAAATTACCGGGTTGCGCTGGCCGCTCGGGTGTGGCAGTTTTTCCCCGCTCAACCCTCGATCCTAATTGCGCAACGGCTTCCCATTTTTCAGCATATATTCCACTCTCGCCTTGGTCTTGTCCGTCGCCAGCAGTTCCATGAAGTTTTTACGTTCCAGATCGAGCAGCCATTGCTCGTCCACCAGGCTGCCCGCTTCCACATCGCCGCCGCACATCGTTTCGGCGATGCGACAGCCTATTTGGTAGTCGTGTTCGGAGATGAAGCCGCCTTCGAGCAGGTTGACCATCGCGGCCTTCAGTGTGGCGATGCCGGGGCGACCGGCGACGGGTATCTGGCGTGGCGCGAGCGGCGGGCGGTAGGCGGTAGCGGTGAGCGCTTTTGCCTCCTCTTTCGCGACATGCAGCAACTCATATTGGTTGAGCACGATGCGATCCGATGGCCGCAGGTAGCCCATGTCGCGCGCGAGTTCGGCGCTCTTGGCGACTTCGCCCATGGCGATATTTTGGAAGTAGCGCTTGAGGTGCGGAAAAATATCACCGCGACCCTCACTTGAAAGAAGCTGAGCATCCTGCGCCGCGCGCAGCGCCATTTCCTTGCAGCCGCCGCCGGCAGGCAACAGGCCGACGCCGACTTCGACCAAGCCGATGTAGCTTTCCAGTGCGGCAACAATGCGCGTGCAGTGGATCGAGAATTCGCAGCCGCCGCCGAGCGCCAGGCCGTACACCGCCGCGATAGTGGGTACTTGCGCGTATCTCAGGCGTAGTGAGACCTGCTGGAATTTGGCGACCACGTCTTCCACATGCGGTACTTGGCCCGTTGCTGCATTGACGATCTCGCCCAACCCGCCGCCGCCCGCGAGGGTGAATTTCACGCGCTGTGCCGCGCCCTTGAATTTGTCGAGCAGCCCGGCTGGTGGCGTTTCGCTGCTTTCCTGCACGCCCTGCATCACTTGCAGCAGGTTAGCGCCGGCAGAGAACGGTGCTTCCGTTTGCCACAGGATCAGCGCGCTGCAATGCGCCTCGGCCTCGTAGATCGCGCGCAGGATGCCGTCCAGCACTTCGTTGCTGATGATGTGCATCTTGGTCTTGAAGCTGAGGATGGCGATGTCGTCGCCGGTGTGCCACAGGCGCACGTCACTAGTTTCGAAGAGGGTCTCGCCGTAATGCACGGCTTCGCCGAGCAGTCGATCGGGGAAGAGCTGGCGGCGGTAGACGAAGAGTTGAGAGCGGGGTTGGTAGGCAGCAAAATCCCCCCTGCCCCCCTTTTGCAAAGGAGGGTTCCAACCCTCTGCGCTTCGATCTTTGGCTCCCCCCTTCGACGAAGGGGGGCTGGGGGGGATTTGATTTTGGCTTTGCCACATGGGAGAGAAAGAGCCTTGCGGGGTATGCACGCCGCTGCGCGCCGGGTCACTCGCCCAGTCAGGCAGCGGAGCTTCGGACATCGCCTTGCCTGCAGCGATGTCGGCGGCGATCCAGCCCGCCACTTGCTGCCAGCCTGCCGCCTGCCAGATTTCGAACGGGCCGCTGTCCCAGCCGAAACCCCAGCGCACGGCGAAGTCGAGATCGCGCGCATTGTCGGCGATGTGCTCCAGTTGCAACGCGCAATAATGGAATACATCGCGGAACGTCGCCCACAGAAATTGCGCCTGCGGATGCGTGTTGTTGCGCAACGCGGCGAGCTTCTTCGCCCAGTCGCGTTCGCGCAGGATGTCTTTTACGCCGTCGTCGATGTTGCTGTCGGAGAGGCGGTAGGCGTCGGTGTGCAGATCGAGCACGTGGATTTCTTTGCCGATCTTCTGATAGATACCCTTTCTGGTTTTCTGCCCGAGCGCGCCCTGATCAACCAGACGGTTAAGCCAGCCGGGCAATTCGAAATGTTTGTGCCAAGGATCGTCGGTGAGATTTTCGCGCATGGTGTTGACCACATGCGCGAACACGTCCAAGCCGACCACGTCCAGCGTGCGGAAGGTGGCGCTCTTGGGGCGGCCAAGGTAACGCCCGGTTAGCGCATCCACGGTATCGAAGCCGAGGTTGAATGCGGCCGCATGGTGTTTGGTGGCGAGCATCGAGAACACGCCGATGCGGTTGGCGATAAAGTTGGGCGTATCCTTGGCGCGCACCACGCCCTTGCCCAGCGTGGAGACGAGAAAAGTCTCCAGTTGGTCGAGCAGCACGGCATCGGTTTTCTGGCAGGCGATCAGTTCGACCAGGTGCATGTAGCGCGGCGGGTTGAAGAAGTGGATGCCGCAGAAACGGTGGCGCAGATTTTCCGGGAACGCCTGTGCAAGCTGGTTGATCGACAAACCGGAGGTGTTGCTGGCGAAGATGGTGCGCTCGCCCAGATAGGGCGCGACTTTTTTATACAGATCGGATTTCCAGTCCATGCGCTCGGCGATGGCTTCGATCACCAGGTCGCAGTCGCGCAGTTGCCCGACATGCAGATCGTAATTCGCCGCTGCAATGAAGTTGAGTTTGGACGGGCTGGACAGCGGGCTGGGATCAAGCTTCTTCAGGCCTTCCAGCGCCTTGTTGACGATGCTGTTTAACGAAGGTTCGCGTAGCGAAACCGCGTCCCTCTCCCCCGCAGGAATTGAAGATTGCCTTTCTCGTTCGCCTCCTCTCCCGCTTGCGGGAGAGGATTGAGGAGAGGGCATCGGGGGAGAGCTAGGAGAGAGGGTTGGTGGCTCACCCTCGCGCGCGGGCAGATCGAACAGAATAGTGGGCACGTTGGCGTTGACCAGATGCGCGGCGATTTGCGCGCCCATTACGCCTGCGCCGAGCACGGCGACTTTGCGTACCTGAAAATTGGTGCTCATAACGACCTTTTGGTTATTGTTAGCATTGGGCATCGCCATGTCGGGCTGAAGCCCGACCTTGTATGATCGAATTTACTGAAATGCTGTATAGGAGGTTGAGTAAAGTTTTACGTTTCACCGGGAAGGCCGTCCCGACCTGAGGACTGGTTTTTAGCCAGAGCCTGATCGTAGATTGGCCTCCC
>JAUYJO010000092.1 GCA_030700315.1 Gallionella sp. | reverse complement strand
CACTTGGAGCATTCGTAACTGTGACGCGTGGTGATGGTGTAGCCAACGCCGAGCCAACAGATTGTACAAACCGTGCACGCAACTGCCGTACTTGTCCTGCAAGATGCTCTTTCTGGCTATTATTCATGGTGGCTGATCCTTTCGCGTTATGCATCACGGATTCGACACCCGCATGATAACGCTAGAGGCTCTCAGACACCCTCTATCAACTTGATCGATAAGGTACTTTTCTTAAGTTAGTGCCATTGGGGTCTGACCCCAATGGCACTACTGTAAACCCCCCTGCCCCTTTTTCAAAGGGGGGTATCACCCCTCCCAGTCTTAGGGATCGTGAAATTACCAAAATACCATTTATAAAAAGTGTTGCGGCTCAGGGAGGTTGCTGTAGGAGCGGCTTTAGCCGCGAATTCAAAGGCGTCGCGGCTAAAGCCGCTCCTACAACAATGCACAATCACACGGGTACATTTGTAATTTCTGCGTCCCTTACTCACGCAAGGTGAGAAGGAGAAAACAGCCACACTTGAGTAGTTGCTTTTTCTACAGGTTCCAGACATCGACTCCAGGCATCCTTTGGGCGGACACACCGCCAGCGTTCAAAGGCGCGCCTCTGTCAGCAAGAACTCTTTGAATGCCAGTGCAGCGCCGGACAGGCGCTTGGTGCTGCGATGCGCGACGTACCAGTGGCGCAACAGCGGGAAGTGTTCGACGTTGAGCAGGGCGAGTCGTCTGGTTTCCAGTTCCAGTTCGATGCTGTGCAGCGACAGGATGCCCAGCCCCATGCCGGCCTGTACCGCTTGTTTGATGGCTTCGTTGGTTTCCATTTCCATGCTGATGTGCGGCTGGATTCGATATTCTGCAAAAATCCGTTCCATCGCGCCGCGCGTGCCTGAACCCGGTTCGCGCGACAGGAAAGTTTCCGTCGCGAGCCGCGCGAATTTGACGCGCTTGAGTTGTGCGAGCGGATGATCGGGGGCGGCGATCACCACCAGCGGGTTGTCCAAAAACGGTTCCGCGCTGATGTCCGGCACGTCCGGCGGCCGCCCCATGATGGCGAGGTCGGTGCTGTTGTCGGCGAGGTGTTTGAGCACGGCATCGCGGTTGGCAACTTGCAGGATCACGTTAATATTGGGGTGGCTCCGGCAGAATTTTGCCAGCAGTTTTGGGGTGAAATAATTGGCGGTGTTAACCACCGACAGCGTGAGCTTGCCGTGCCCCGGCCCTTTCATTTCATCGAATACCGTTTCCATTTCGGCGAGTTGCTGCGCGATGTTGCGGCTGTAATGGAACAGCTCGCGCCCGGCTTCGGTAAGGTAAGTTTTTTTACCCATCTGCTCGAACAACGGCAGGCCGATATGACCCTCCAGTTGCTTGATCTGCATGGACACCGCCGGTTGCGATAGGTATAGTTCTTCGGCGGCGCGCGAGTAGTTCAGGTGGCTGGCGACCTTTTCGAATACCTGGAGTTGACGCAGGGTAAAATTGAGCATAGCGGGATTATAACAAACCATAAGCATTGCTTATGGTATTGATAAAAACAATTGACTATCGTTTATATATTGATGCGCCTATAGTGGCAACCGTTGCAAGACAAAATCAATCTTTGAATACAGGAGAAATGCTATGGATCAATCGAATCGTTATGCCGACCTGAGTCTGAAAGAAGAAGACCTGATCAAGGGCGGCAACCATATTCTGGTCGCCTACACGATGGAGCCTGCTGCGGGCGTCGGCTATCTGGAGGCGGCGGCGCACATCGCGGCGGAATCTTCCACAGGCACCAATGTTGAAGTGAGCACCACCGATGACTTCACCAAGGGCGTGGACGCGCTGGTGTATTTCATCGACGAGGCCAAGGGCATCATGAAGGTGGCTTATCCGAATGATCTGTTCGACCGCAACGTGACCGATGGCCGCGTGATGATCGTGTCTTTCCTGACGCTGTGTATTGGCAACAATCAGGGCATGGGCGACATTGCGAATCTGCAAATGCAGGATTTTTACGTGCCGCCGCGCATGTTGCAACTGTTCGACGGCCCGGCCAAGGACATTTCCGACCTGTGGCGCATCCTCGGCCGCCCGGTCAAGGATGGTGGCTACATCTCCGGCACCATCATCAAACCCAAGCTGGGTCTGCGTCCCGAGCCGTTCGCCAAGGCGGCCTACCAGTTCTGGCTGGGCGGCGACTTCATCAAGAACGATGAACCGCAAGGCAATCAGGTGTTCTGCCCGATCAAGAAAGTGCTGCCGCTGGTGTATGACTCGCTCAAGCGCGCACAGGACGAAACCGGCCAGGCCAAGCTGTTCTCGATGAACATCACTGCCGACGATCACTATGAGATGTGCGCCCGCGCCGACTACGCGCTGGAAACCTTCGGCCCGGATGCGGATAAGGTGGCATTCCTGGTGGACGGTTACGTCGGAGGCCCCGGCATGATCACGACGGCACGCCGCCAATACCCGAGCCAGTATCTGCACTATCACAGAGCCGGACACGGTGCGGTGACTTCTCCCTCTTCCAAGCGCGGCTATACCGCGTTCGTGCTGGCCAAGATGTCGCGTTTGCAAGGCGCATCCGGCATACACGTCGGCACCATGGGCTACGGCAAGATGGAAGGCGGCAAGGACGACCGCATCATCGCTTACATGATCGAACGCGACAGCTGCACCGGCCCGTTCTACCATCAGGAATGGTACGGCATGAAGCCGACCACCCCGATCATTTCCGGCGGCATGAATGCGCTGCGCCTGCCCGGCTTCTTCGAGAACCTCGGCCACGGCAACGTGATCAACACCGCAGGCGGCGGCTCCTACGGGCACATCGATTCCCCGGCTGCCGGTGCGGTCTCGCTACGCCAGGCTTACGATTGCTGGAAGGCAGGAGCCGACCCTATCCAGTGGGCGAAAGAGCACAAGGAATTCGCGCGTGCGTTCGAGTCTTTCCCGCAAGATGCGGACAAGCTGTTCCCCGGCTGGCGCGAAAAGCTGGGCGTACACAAGTAAAACAGATGCGGTTGACTGGAAAAAACACGCCCCCACTTGCTGGGGGCGTGTTCGTTTATAGCGATGGCGTCCCCTTGGCTTCATGCACATTTCCCAACGGCCTTGAATCATGAACAAGCGGCTTGTTTCTTTTCTTCTTGCGTTGCTGATGCAACTTCCCGCCCCGCTGCTTGCCGGCGAGCATCAGCCGCCGCTGTTGATGCTGGCCAACAATTTTCACGCCGACATCCGGCTGGCCGATTACTGGGTGAGCGAAAAACTGGACGGGGTGCGCGGCTATTGGGATGGCGAAAAATTGTTGACGCGCGGCGGCGAACCGATCCATGCACCGCAATGGTTCACTGCCGGTTGGCCGCATAACCCGCTTGATGGAGAGCTTTGGGTCGGGCGTGGGCGTTTTTCGCGTGCCGTCTCCATCGTCCGCCAAGCGCAACCCGACGATGCGGCTTGGCGCGAGGTGCGCTTCATGCTGTTCGATTTACCCGTGCATCCGGGCGAATTCAGTGAACGCGATGTGGAACTGGGACGAGTCGTCGCGGCAATCGGGCAGCCGTGGGTGCAACATGTGGCCCAGTCCAAGGTAAACGACTTCGCCAAGTTGCAAGCCATGCTGGCGCGCGTTGTCAGACAAGGCGGGGAGGGGCTGATGCTGCATCGCGGCGCTTCGCACTATCGGTCTGAACGCAGCGACGATCTGCTCAAACTCAAACCCTATGAGGATGCCGAAGCACGCGTAGTGGGCCATCTGCCAGGCAAAGGCAAATATGCGGGCAGGGTGGGTGCGCTGGAGGTCGAAACAGCAGCGGGATTGCGCTTCAAGCTGGGATCCGGCCTGTCAGATACGGAACGCCGCACACCGCCACCCTTGGGCTGCTGGGTCACCTATCGCTACAACGGCATCAACGATAAAAGTGGCATCCCGCGTTTCGCGCGCTTCATGCGCATACGCGAAGATGGGCAAGCAGCGCCGGAAACTGCTGCACGCTAGCGCAGCAATCCACGCCAGTGCAGCAGTCCACGCTAGTGCAGCAACCCTCTGGGCTTGCGTGGGACGTTGGCAAACAGGCGGTCGTACAGCCAGTTCGGCAAGCGCTTCAGCGCCCACCCCACCAGCCCCATTTGCCAGGGGATCACGGCGAAGGCGGTTTGCCGTTCGATGGCGCGCGCGATGCGTTTTGCCATCTCATCCGCCTCCAGCATGAAGGGCATGGGGTAAGGGTTGAGTGCGGTCATCGGAGTGCGGATGTAGCCGGGGCAGATCGTGACAACTTTCACGCCGCTGCCGTGCAGCTCGACACGCAGGGATTCAAGATAGGAGATTGCGGCTGACTTTGAGGAAGAGTAGGCGCTTGCTCCCGGCAGACCGCGGAAGCCGGCGACACTGGCAATACCAACCAAAACCCCCTGTTTCGCGTCACGCATTGCCGCAATGAAGGGCTGAAAAGTTTTCACCATGCCCAGCACATTGATGTCGATGATTTGCTGAAATGCAGCCAAGTCTTCGGCGTATTCGCTGAGCGTGCCGGCGCTTACGCCGGCATTGGCGATCACGATATCCGGGCAGCCAGCGCGGGCGATAAAGTCCTTGGCAGCATTCTGCACGGCAGGCGCATCGCGCACATCCAGCGCGTAACAAAAAACTTGTTCGGGGAATTCTGCGGCAAGATCTTGCAGCAACTCGCCTCGCCGGGCGAGGGCGGCGACAATGGCGCCGCCCTCAAGATAATAGCGCGCGAGCGCCAAGCCCAAGCCGCCTGATGCGCCGGATATGACAACCTTCATGCGCTAAGTCATCGGTTAACGAAAAACACGAAAATTCAAAGAGTTCCTTGCTGGCCATGAGCGTCAGATGGGGTGTTGCCCACCCTATGCCAGTCCACGTAGGAATACGATTTACCGGGCAATTACGCGCAGCTATCGCGCAATAAACGCGCTCCCGCCACCTTACGAGCCCGGTTCGCCTGGCTTATGAATCAACGCTTGGCCGAGCGCTCCTTGCGTGCCATTTCTATCACTTCATTCAGCACGCGTATGGTGTCTGCCGGTTGCAGAGCGGTGATGAGATATTTGCCGTCCACTACCAGTGTCGGAGTGCCGCTGATGCCATAGCTGCGGATCATCTGTTTGGCGCGCGCCACCTTGCTACCCATCGAAAACGAGTTGTAAGCTGCGGAAAATTTTGCGCGATCCACGCCGTGCGGCGCGACAAAATCCAGTATTTTGGCTTCTTCGCTGAGATTGTTGTTGTCCACATTCCAAGCTTTATACAGCGGATCGTGCAACTTGGATTGTTGCCCCAGTGATTCAAGCGCGTAGAAGGTGCGTGCCATCGGCTCCCACGAATCGCGGAAAATGGTCGGCACGTAAACCAGCTCCACATCTTTGGGCATGGTCTTTGTCCATGCGCTCAAGGGCGTGTGCAGAAGGTAACAGTGCGAACAGCCGTAAAAAAAGAACTCCAGCACTTCGATTTTGCTGGTGCTGACAGGCTGGGTGGGATTCAGCAATTTGTAGCCCTTGCCCGCTTCCAGTGCGGCGAATGCCGTGCCGCCCATCAATAATGCTGCTGCCAGAAACAGATTCTTGAGTATATTTTTCACTTGCCGCTCCTTGAACAATTGTTAAGATGATTACGCGAGTTTCAATTTACTGCGCCCGCATTGGAGTGGCATCCACCCCGTTTTGTTTCAATAAATTGCGCGCACGATTCATTTCTTCGGTATTTTTATACGGGCCGGTGCGCACACGATGCCATACCCCCTTGTCGGGAATGGTTGCAGTTTGGGTGCTGGACTCGAAGCCCAGCATCGCCAGCCTGGCCTTGAGCTTATCGGCATCATCAGCATTGGAAAACGATCCGGCCTGCAAAAAATAGGACTCGTTGGCGGCGACCGTTTTGCTTTCCACAGTCTTGGGCTTGGCCGGTTGCGGCTTGTCGCTGGATTTTTCGGTGGGCTTGGGCGGCACCGTCACAGTCGCATCCTGTTTGTCGGTCAGCACCTTGTAGAACTCGAAACGCGGTTTGCCGCCAACCACACCTGAAGCCGGCAAAGCCTGTCCCGAGCTTGCCGAAGTGGTCGGGGGCTCGGATATCGCGGTTCCGGACGGTGGCGCCGGCTTGGCGTTACCAGTCGGCGGCTTGGGTATATCCACGGGCGTTTTGGCGATCACCTGCTCTTTCTGTACGAACGGGCTGGGCGACTTGGTGATGTACCAGGCCAGGGCGGCAGCCATGCTGACGCCGATCACCATGCCGATGAGAATGCCGGTCAGCAGCGGGTTGCCACTCTTGCGCGGCGCGGCGGATCTGTTGCCAGTACTTCTGCTCATTGATACATCCTTTACATTTTTTCCGGCGCGCTCACGCCGAGCAGCGCCAAGCCATTTTTCAATACCTGCGCTACTGCCGCGATCAATGCCAGCCGCGCGCATTTGACCGCCTCATCCTCGACCAGAAAGCGCGCAGCATTATAGTAGCTGTGGAAATCGGCCGCCAACTCCTTCAGATAGAAAGCGGCCAGATGCGGAGACAGGTCTTGCGCGGCGTTTTCGATCATTCGCGGGTAATCGATCAACCTTTGCAGCAGCGCCATTTCGTATTCGCTGTCCAGCAATCCGGCTTGGGCATCGGTCAAGTCTGCCCGCGCCCCGTCCCATTGCACCAGCACGCTGTGTACGCGCGCATGCGCATACTGCACGTAATACACCGGGTTCTCGTTGCTTTGCGACTTGGCCAGATCTAGGTCAAAATCGAGATGCTGGTCGCTTTTGCGCAGCACATAGAAGAAGCGTGTCGCATCAATGCCCACTTCGTTGCGCAATTCGCGCAGCGTGACGAATTCGCCGCTGCGCGTGGACATGGAGGTTTTTTGCCCGTTGCGATACAGCACCGCAAACTGCACCAGCGCGACAGTCAGCTTGCCGCTGTCCAGCCCGAGCGCCTGGAGCGCGCCGTTGACGCGCGGGATGTAGCCGTGGTGATCCGCGCCCCACACGTTGATGACGCGGTCGAAGCCGCGCTCGAACTTGTTGAGGTGATAGGCGATATCGGAGGCGAAATAGGTGTACAGGCCGTTGTCGCGCTGCACCACGCGGTCTTTTTCATCGCCGAACGCGGTGGAGCGGAACCACCATGCGCCGTCCTGCTGATACAGGTGATTGCCGGCCTTGAGCGTTTCCACGACGCGCGCCACCAGGCCATTGTCGAACAGCGACTGCTCGGAAAACCACTCGTCGAAATGCACGCCAAACTCGGCCAAATCGTTGCGGCAATCGCCCAGTTGCTCGGTCAGCGCGTGGTTATGAATATAAGCGTAATCCTCACCCAGCAAGCGCTTGGCGTTGGCGATCAGCGCGTCCAGATGCGCGTCGGCATCTTCCGTGGCGGGCGGGGTATCCCGCATGACTTCGGCGGCGGTGCGCACGTAGCGCGCGCCATGCGCAGCACTGATTTGCTGCGCCATGTCACGCACATAGCCGCCCTGGTAGACGTTGCCCGGAAACGCCAGTTGCACGCCATGCAGCTCCAGATAACGCAGCCAGGTGGACAGCGCGAGAATGTCCATCTGCCGCCCGGCATCGTTCACATAGTATTCGCGCGATACCTTGTAACCCGCCGCCTCCAGCACATTCGCCAGGCTCGCGCCATACGCCGCACCGCGCCCGTGCCCGACATGCAGCGGGCCTGTCGGGTTGGCCGAGACAAATTCCACCTGCACCTTGCGTCCCGCACCCAGCGTGCTGCGCCCATAGTCGTCGGCTGCCTGCAATACAGCTTTGACCACCGTTTGCTTGGCGGCAGCAGTAATGAATACATTGATGAATCCGGCGCCCGCGATTTCAACTTTCTCCACTACTTCCGAGTGCGGCAAGGCCGCGATCAACGCCTGGGCGATGTCGCGTGGCGATTTACGCAGCGGCTTGGCCAGTTGCATCGCCAGATTGCAGGCGTAATCGCCATGCAAAGCCTGCCTGGAACGCTCGATAAACGTTCCTGCAAGCGGCGCGATGCCGCTTTGCCCATCGAGAACAGTGCTCATGGCCTGCGAAAATAGTTCATGCAGGTGTGCTTGGAAATTCAACGTAACGGACATGGCGCAACACTTTCAAGAAAGGCGCGAATTATAGCATCACGAAGTATTGTGGAGGTTTACGCGCTTCCGCGCGGCTCGGAAACTCGCTGAAATGATAAAGGAGCGGCGGGTAGCTTTCCGTATCACCTCATCTGTGGCATTCTTCGCTTTTATGATGTGTGAGTAACGATAATTTGCGACTCTCTTGTGGAATGCAATCAAGAGGGCGACCGGGGGATGGCAGTAATGAAATGTGTGGATGATTTCCGCCTGCGTTTGGGCAAGCGCGAGCTGGTGCCGATTATGATCGGCGGAATGGGGGTGGACATTTCCACCGCCGAACTGGCTCTGGAAGCTGCGCGGCTGGGCGGGGTAGGGCATATTTCCGACGCGATGCTGCCGACCGTGACGGACCGCCACTACAAGACGAAATTCGTCAGCACCAAGCTCAAACAATACAAGCTCAACGTCCATCAAGCCGACAAGTCCATCGTGCAATTCGATTTGGCGCAAGTTGCCGAAGCGACGCGCCTGCATGTGGGCAAAACCATGGATGCCAAGCGCGGCGACGGCATGATTTTCATCAACTGCATGGAAAAGCTCACCATGAATTCGCCGCGTGAAACGCTGCGCACGCGCCTGCGCGTCGCGCTGGATGCCGGTATCGACGGCATCACGCTGGCGGCTGGCCTGCACTTGGGCTCATTCGCGCTGATGGAAGACCACCCGCGCTTCCGCGATGCTCAACTGGGCATTATCGTTTCCTCGTTGCGCGCCCTGCAGTTGTTCTTGCGCAAAAATGCCAAACTGGGCCGGCTACCCGACTTCATCGTGGTGGAAGGGCCGCTGGCAGGCGGACATCTGGGATTTGGGCTGGATTGGGCGCAATACGATTTGCGTACGATCATTGCCGAAATCCAGCAATATCTCAAAACTGAACAACTGGATATTCCGGTGATACCGGCTGGCGGCATTTTTACCGGCAGCGATGCGGTAAGCTTCCTGGAAACCGGCTCGGCGGCGGTGCAGGTGGCGACGCGCTTTACCGTCGCCCAGGAGTGCGGCATCCCGGAAAATGTGCGGCAGGAATACTTCAAGGCCAGCGAGGAAGATATTGAGGTCAACATGCTTTCGCCGACCGGTTACCCGATGCGCATGCTGAAGAACTGCCCCGCAATCGGCTCCGGCATCCGCCCCAACTGTGAGGCGTTCGGCTACATCCTCGATACCAACGGCAACTGCTCGTATATCGATGCTTACAACCGCGAGCGTGCCTTGCATCCCGAGGCCAGAAAAATTTCTGTCAAAGATAAGATTTGCCTGTGTACCCACATGCGCAACTACGATTGCTGGACTTGCGGCCATTACACCTACCGTCTCAAGGACACGACCCATCGCAACGCCGACGGTTCATATCAGACGCTGGCAGCAGAGCATATTTTCCGTGATTATCAGTTCAGTACCGGCAATAAGATATCGCTCCCTGAGGGGGAGGGTTTAAAAGGGGAATTCCGGGGAAGCACGGCAAAAGAGCTTGGATAGCCGTGACTACGCGGGTTTAAGCTGGATTGGGCGTATGAAATACGGCTCTTATAAAATGCTCAGAAATGGTATTTTTCACGCATAAAATGGACAATAACACCGGAATTATTGGGAAGGAATGAACAGTTCCTACTCAAGAATGAACGGAGCGGTTAAAAACAGGAGCGCGGCGACGGGTTGACGGTCGCCGCGTTTCTTTTTGCAGGGCGACAAGCCGCGCTGTTCCGTGGTTTAACGATACTTTGCCAGGTGAGTGCCAAATAGCGCGCAAAAGTTTCGCCGTGTGTGGAGGAGTCGAAATCAACCGTTCGGAAAAGTAGGCATAAGCCGCTTTTTTGCTGATAGCGTTGCCACAAAATCAACAAGGAATGCGGCAATATATTAGAAAATGATTATTTTCTTTGCCGCGCATCTGAAAACCGCGCCGTTATTGATTAACGTGGCGCTTAAATAAAATATTTTGTGCGCAATCTTGCGGCAATAAAAAGGCGAAACTGATAATAACTACCCAGCGAGTGCAATGGCCTCTTCAATCATTTTTTGATCTACTCTACCGCTGGCCTTGAAGGCACGATAAAGCATTACCACGGCGCGCGCTTTTTTTTCTGGGGGTAGTACCCCTCCTAACTTTTCAAGCGCAGCTTCCAAACCCGCAATCACGCTACTAAGTAAATTAACGTCGGCCACATCAAGCAAGGGTGGAATTTTCCCTATGGCGTGGCGGTCACTCAGCACATTCGAAATAAATTTATCTCGCTTATTAACCCAAGCTTCTGTATCCCATGCGCCGCCTTCGTCCAACTCCTTTTCAGTAATTCGCATCATCTCAAAAGTAAGGTTTTTTATATCCTGGCTTATTCCGAGTGCGGAATAAATTCCATTACGTAGCTCGATCTCGGCAACCTCATACATTTCCCTGTCTTCAGACTTAACACCACTAAATATATAAAAAACAACTGCGCGACGCGGCCAACGCCATCAAGGCGCAGATTCACGAAGCCGATGAACAGATTGCCGCACTCACAGAACAGCGCCGGGCGCTGACTGAAGCGCCGGTTAACAAGGCTGACCTTTTGGAATTTATCCGCGCCGATATTCAGCGCCGCGCCAGCAACTATCAATGGAGCGTAGAAAAATGGGCGAACGAGAGTAACTTTCCATTCAGTTTTGCCCAGTTGGAACGCAACCATCTTTCTGGAAAAGATCAACCCTTCCCCTATTGGGACGGCGTAGCGCACCATGATGTGGGGAATATGGAACCGCAAGGGATGTATTGGCTTTTCGGTGAGTTGCTTGCCGAGCGGTTTTTTGTTGCCCTGGATAAGCTGGGCTATGCGGATGGTTTGTTGCCCGTGGCGGATCGCCGCCGCCAGATCGCGGAAATTGATGCGAAGCTGAAAGAACTCAACGCCAAACGCGAAGGGTTGGCGAACGACCTCATAAGCTCCGGGATGTACGAGTAATATGCCTGGTGTGGTTTGTTTTGCTGGTGCAGTGGTAACGCCCGCCGAGTTTCAGATTGCCCTGGAAACACGCCGGAAAGCGAAACTTAAGGCTGCACCAGGTCGCCAGCTTA
>JAUYJO010000028.1 GCA_030700315.1 Gallionella sp. | reverse complement strand
GTCGACTCAACGGCCAATGCTTATCAACGCGCCATTCCCTGGTATGCGCATGTCGGTCTCGGCACGATAGAGATCATCGGCAATCCCGAAGGCGTTGTCGGCAAAGCCACTCTGGCGAGTGTGGATAAAGCACGGCCAGGTATTGAAGCCCTGCTTGATTACATGGTCAAACTGCACGATGACATCATGGAAAAATTTCCCGTTGGCAAATTGCCCGATGCCGACCTTGTCACACAGCGGTTTACACAAGAGCAGGTGGATGAACTGATAAAAGGTCCGTTGCATGGGGGCAAGCATCTTTACACTGTCGCCTGGCCGCCTGCATAATGCACTTCGCCCTGAGCGGAGGTCGAGTAGAGAGAGTGTGCTTCTTGCTCGTATCGAGATCGAAGTCGAAGAACATGATACATAAGTACAATGCGTTTCGACTGCGCTCAACGCGAATATGAGGTTGTCAAATGACTGATGTTGTTACCTTCGGCGAAACAATGATCCGCCTCTCGCCTCCCGATCACCTGCGACTTGAACAAACGGCTTCTCTCAATCTGTCAGCGGGCGGCGCGGAGTTGAATGTCGCCGCGGGCGTTGCGCGCCTTGGGCTCAAATCGGCTTACGTCAGCCGATTACCATCCAATCCGTTGGGGCGCATGATTGCAAACAAAGGCCGCGAGTTCGGCGTGGATGTGAGTAATATCTTGTGGGCGGAGGGGGAGCGCGTCGGTGTGTATTTCGTTGAATATGGCGCGGAGCCGCGCCCTACCCGCGTTTACTATGATAGAAAAGATTCCGCGTTTGCCCACATCCAGCCGGGTACGGTGGATTGGAAAACAGTCTTTCAAGATGCGCGTCTATTCCATGTTGGCGGCATTACACCTGCACTTAGCGTGTCCGCATACGAAACTCAAAAGGAAGCGATGATAGCTGCGCGGGAGGCGGGCTGCCTCGTCAGTTACGATGTCAACTACCGCGCAGCGTTGTGGACAGTGGCAGAAGCACGCAATGCGCAACTTCCTTTGATGGAGTATGTGGATATATTGATTACGTCCCTTCCCGATCAACCCGATATTACTGAATTGCTATCAGGGCTAAAAGGAAATGACCCAGCGGATGTCGCTCGACAGGTGGCCGTGAAATTTGGATTCAAAGCCGTGCTGGTGACGATGCGCAAATCCCTTACTGCTCAACGCGCCTCTTTGACATCCCTTGCATTTTCGGATGGTAATCTATACACAGATCGCCGATACGAAGTCGAGACCATTGATCCGCTTGGTGGAGGCGATGCCTGCGTAGCTGGATTTTTGACTGGCTACCTCGAAGGCGACATCCAACATGCTGTCCGATTGGGCAACGCGTTTTCAGCCCTGCAACAAACTGCGCCGACCGATCTTCCCTGGCCGACGCGTGCCGAGGGGGAGGCATTAATCGTCGAAGGTGGAATCAGCATGTCGCGCTGAAGGACCGTATCGTCATCTCATTCAGAAATGGAACCATAAACATCCATGAAATCTCATTTTGAAATCCTAAAAAAAATACTCGATGAAAAAATCGTCGCCATCGTGCGGCTGGACAGCGGGGAACAGTTGGTGCGCGTCGCGGAGGCGCTGAACGCGGGGGGCATTTCCGTGATCGAATTCACCTGTTCCACGCCAGGCGCGCTGGATATGATAAAAGAGGCCTCAGGGCACTTTGGTGATGAGGTGCTCATCGGCGCCGGCACGGTCCTGGACCCAGAAACGGCGCGCACTGCCATCCTTGCGGGTGCAGAATTCATCGTCAATCCAGCCATAAACCTCGATACCATTGAAATATGCAAACGGTA
>JAUYJO010000015.1 GCA_030700315.1 Gallionella sp. | reverse complement strand
GGAATATGAAGCTGGTGACCTTTGGGCACCGCTAATTGTCGCCCTGTCTTGGCAGGAGCACGCATGGTAATGTCTTTGTTTAACGGGTCATCTGCTAACCGGCAGCTTAGCTGGGAGGAGCGATCATGCAGGTAGTCCATGAGCGGTGTTCCGGGGTAGATGTCCACAAGAAGAAGTTGCTGGCCTCGGTCATTACGCCGGAGAAGCGAGAGACCCGTACCTTCAATACGATGACCAAGGATCTGCTGGCTCTTTTGGACTGGCTTTTGGCGAACGGGGTGACCCACGTAGCCATGGAGAGCACTGGGGTCTACTGGAAGCCAGTCTACAACCTCTTGGAGGAGCACCTGACGGTCTTGGTAGTCAATGCTCAGCACATCAAGGCCGTGCCTGGACGCAAGACGGATGTCAGGGATGCGGAGTGGATTGCAGAGCTGCTTAGGCATGGCTTGGTGCGGGGTAGCTTTATACCTGACCGACCGGAGCGAGAGCTGCGGGAGTTGACCCGCACCCGGCGGAGTCTGATTTGGCAGCGTTCCCAGGTGGTTAATCGGATCCAGAAGGTACTGGAGGGGGCTAACATCAAGCTTAGCTCGGTTGCCACCGATGTGGTTGGTGTATCGGGCCGGGCCATCCTGGAAGCCATGGTGTCGGGGATGGATGATCCCCAAGCCCTGGCTGAGATGGCCAGGGGTGCTCTGCGCAAGAAGACGCATGCATTGGAAGAGGCGCTTGAGGGGACGGTGGGACCTCACCAACGGCTGCTCTTGGGCGTCCACCTCAGGCACCTGGACTTCCTGGATGGGGAGATTGACCTGCTGGATGAGGAGGTGGCTGCCCGCCTGCGCCCTTTTGAGGAAGCCCTGGAGCGAGTGGACGGCATCCCTGGCGTAGGCCGGAGAGCAGCGGAGGATATCATGGCCGAGATCGGGACGGACATGTCCCGTTTCCCTACCGCCGCCCATCTGGCCTCCTGGGCTCGGGTCTGTCCGGGAAACAACGAGAGCGCAGGGAAGCGCCATAGTGGCAGCACGGGTCATGCCAACTGCTGGCTTCGCCCAATCCTGGTGCAAGCAGCTCAGGCCTCCTCCCATACCAAGGGCACCTACCTGGCAGCCCAGTACCACCGGTTGGCCGGTCGGAGGGGAGGCAAGCGGGCTATCATGGCGGTAGCTCATACTATCCTGGTGACCATCTACCATATGCTCAGCCGTGGCACCACCTATAACGACCTGGGCGGGAATTACTTCGACGAGCGGGACCGCCAGGCGGCCACCCGACGGGCTGTCCGACGACTACAGGCTTTGGGATACACCGTCACCCTAGAGGCGGCCTGAGACGGTATTTTCATGGTAATGACACGGGGTGTGGTGAACATG